>QMZC01000045.1 GCA_003662995.1 Archaeoglobales archaeon | reverse complement strand
TTCTTTATCATACAAGATCGTTCCCTCTAAATAGTGTGGCAGTTCACCTTTAGCAAACTTTATGTCATTCTCCATTATGCCGTACTTTTTGTAGAGATGTTGTAATTCTTTATCTGTAAGCTCCTGTGGTAGTTTCAGTTTTTCAGTTGTGTTTGTGTTTGTAGCTATCACAAGACTTACCATACTTCCCACCGTCACCAATATCAACGACAATATCATTCCAACTTTAACAGCCTTCACACTACCACCTTACAATTTTATAACCTACTGATATATAAAAAATCTGACCATGCTTTGAGAACTATAATAATATTTCTATCTTCTCAATCTATGGTCAGAAAATTTATATATTTATTAACCCTAACCTTGGTGCACATAGACTTTCATCTCTTTTTCCCAAGTAAACTAACGTAACCACCAAAGTGTATATCGTAATTACCGCACCAAATCCCGAAACTTTTGGAGTTGAAGGAGTTGAGGGTGTTGGAGTTAACACCTTAACAACACGAACGTATACTGACTTGGACTTCTTGCTAACTTCACCGGTGAGAGGTGGAGGAGCTTTGTAAAACACTACAGCTGGTGGTAGCTTGTATTCCCCAATTTTTAGTGGTTTTAGTGCGTAGCTGAGATTTACGGTTTCTTCAGCATTTAGTTGGGATATTTTGATGGATTTTGAACCCTTTATCAGCTTGAATTCGTCTGGAACAAAATCTTTTATCACAACGTCGGTAAGCTCTCTCAAACCATAATTCTTAACCTTTACCGTAACTACCAGCTCCTCGTTCTCAAATATGACAATATGATTCGTTTCTTTTATTATCTCAACTTGTGCAGTGACTGGAGTGATGAAGAATAGTAGTAGAATTGTAATTGTAATTGTTTCTATCCCCTCTATTCTTATTCCTGTTGGTGAACTTCATCAAAATAAAATTAAGTTTTGTGCTTACTAAGTCAAAGATATTTGAAACCTCCATGGCCCCTCCCATTTGCCGAATTTATCCACAACGAACGTCATTTCCTTAGCATCGCTTGGTATTGGATCTAAAACCCAAGTAAACAAATAACCTTCTTTTGAAGTTCTAATTCCAATAACTTTGGATTTTTGAAAATCATTGTTCACTTGGTAATGAGCCAAAGGAGGCCACAGTTCATCGGGAGGTGTAGGCTCAGGTAGTGGAATTTTCGAAGGTTTGGGTGTAGATGAAGGAATTTTAGCTAAAACATACACTCTAACTTCTGAATGCGTTAACTCCACTTTTTTCAGAATGACAGTTACTCCTTTTGCTGTCTTGGATTGGTTTGGTTCTATTGTCTTTTCCATAGCTCCTTGTGGGTATTGGATGAGTATTTTATTAGATGTATTGTAGTATTTAGCTCCGTCATCTCTTACAACCTCAACATCTACATAGTAAATGCCCGGGTTTACTTGCATTTCGTTCTCATCTCTCTGATTCCATTTGAAAACGTAGGATATTTTCTCACCGGGCTTTAATTTTATTCTTTTGTTACCCTGGGGAAATGTATACACCACATTTTCTGTAACCCAATGTATGATTTTTAATTTTGGAGGAAAGGTTATGTCGATTGTTTTTTCAAATTTATTTTGGAAGGTAAATTCTACGTTTACATCTTCACCAAGTTTGTAAGATGATTTGTTCGTTTTAATAGTAAGTAAATCTAATGGCGGGGGTGTGGCAATAGTTGACTCAGGCGTAGATTGTGTAGATGGTGTAGGTACTGGAGTTGATTGGGTTTTGGAATGCACAAGGCAAGAGCATCCTGCATGAATTTTTCTTCGCTTTTGCTGGCGATGGCGACGAATATTGAGTTTCCAGTTTGTTCTATATGTACAATTTTTCCATTGCATTCGAACGTTGAATATTTTTTGATGTCAATAATTGGGTAACCTTTTTTGTCCGGCAAGCATGTCAGATTGCTTGGATTGAATTTGCAGGTTTTGCTGTATTTGAAATTCACCTTTTTGCAATCAGAGAATTCAGTTGTAAGTTCATTCACGTATTCATCAAAAGATGTTAGAGCTTTGCTAGCTGAGGAATAATGGAAGTCAGCAACCCACATCTCATGTTCTCTATGCTTTGCAGAGTAAATCCATATATGCTTGTGCTTACCAGAAAATTTAATATTGAAACCTTCGGGTTTTGAGAAAGGCCACTCACATTCCACCCATCCAGTGCTGTGATTGCCGACGAGCAATCTATTGTGTGTTACAATGTATGCCCAAGGCTCATCTCCACCTATTAGAGGAAAACGGGTTTCTGAGAAGAAGTAAGCAATTGGACAGACAATGGCTCCTAAGGCGATGATGATTAGGGGTGCACCTTGCCCACTTCGTGTCCATATAACCACCTTAGAAGTTAAAAAATAAAAATATTAAGTTTATTTTAAGTTATTCTATTCTTTGTGTCCATATGTGTAGATCTCTTCGTTCTGAGTTTTGCCAGTTTAAACGTCAAAAGGATTTTGAATGTCCTTGAAATAGTTTATCATTATTGTTTATACTATTTTCTCCAATTTAGAATAATGTTTCCCTTAAATGTGCATCGAAAAAATATATTTCAACTATCGAAAGTGAGTGAGCTTGACAAGCTATTTATCACTCTGATTCAAACACGAACTTAATTTTTTTACATTTACAAAAAAGTTAGATAATATCATTAAGAGTCTAACTAAAAATTTAGGGGGTGGTTTAGATGGTGGATGCAAATATTCCTGCAGAGCTGAGTGCTCTGCCGTTAGAGAGTTTAATAGGAAAACCACTTGAAGCGGCGGTCAAAGCACAGGCGTATGCAGCCATAACGACTGCACGATTCATACAAGAGGTCGGACTGGACGATAACGGAAATGTGAAGAATGTTACATTCAAATACAACAGGAGAGTCATGGATCCGGATAAAGGGAGTTTAAGAGATGAGGCAGAGACGCTCGAAGCTCCCCTCCTGACGATTGTGCCGGTACCGTTTATAAGGATCAAGGACATGACGATACACTTCAACTTTACAATAAAAACCACCGCTTACGATCAGAGCCAGCATGACTTCTCAGCAAGTCTCACAGCAAAAGCGGGATGGGGCTGGGGAAGTGTAAATGTAAACGCATCTTACGGCTTCAAAAAAGAGAGTAGATCCCAAGTAGACAGGAGTGCTGAGCTTGATATAGTGGTCAACGCGACTCAAGATGAGATGCCGGAGGGGCTCAGAACGGTCCTCAACATACTCAAAGAGAGCATTTCACCTCCTGCAGCATCCGGTGGTTCAACCGGTGGTGGAGCTACATCGGGTTGAAGTGTAAATGGCAACCCATAGCGGTGTTGCATTACTGTTAGAGCAGATAATTGCCACCCCGCTCAGAGCAATCATAGACGCTCAGACCGAGTCCGCAAAAGCAACAGTAGATTTCTTAATGAGCCTGATGAAGAAGGAAGGAGACGAGACCGTTCCTGAAACCATAATCATTCAGTACGAACAGCTGATCCAGAATGTTGAGACGAGAAAACTGGAAAGGGAGAAGCAAAAACTGATAATTCCGCTTCTCACACTCGTACCCATACCCTACATGAGCATTGATGAGGCAGAGATCGAGTTCGATACGAAAATTGTCGCAACAAAACCAACTGAAGGAGAGGCCGTCCCCATCTACGCGGTTTACACCCGTAAAGCAACCCCGGGTGTCGATTTTAGGGGAGAACTGCACATAAAAATAACCGCGAGAAGGACAGACATCCCCGAAGGAATGGCAAAAATGATTACGGCACTTAGCAACCCATTGGTAACCACAGGTGAGAAGTAGTGTTTAGAAGGAAAAAGGAGCCCAAGACTGATAAAGAGAGAATAAAAATTCCAGATGTTCACAAACTCGTCTCCGATGCGAAACAAAATGAAGAAAACAAGAAGGGTTCCTCTCCAATTTCTTTGAAAAACTTTACCGCAAGTATTGCCCTTGCGGTTCTAAACGCCAAGGTAATAGCGGACTCCCATGCGATGAAAGTCAAAAAAGATGTGTACGAGAGAGATGAACTAATGAGACACCTACCAATTACAACATTCGATCTATCAGAGGTGGAAATTGAGCTGAGGTTTCTCGTAGAGGATGTCGAGGAGGACGGGGATGTTCTGATAACAACAGATCCAGAAAAACTTGCTTCCCTTCAGGCGGTTCTTTCAACAATGAAGTTCAAGCTTACAAGCAAACCGCTAACAGAATACAGCCTTACAAGCGGGGAGAAACTGTTAAGAGACTAATTTATCTTTTTTCATTTTGTGCACATAATGCCCCAAATACCCTGCTCCCCGGATCGCAGGAACTAACCAACATTCTTAACGACTCAAGAGGGGGAATCCAAACAAAAGCAGGAGAACTTTCCCATCCCATACCAATATAAGCGTAGTGGTGTATAGGGAAGATTACGACGAAGACTGCAAGCGGTGTCCAAAATCAATCCGGCGATAATATACGAGGTAAAGATTTTGTTCTGGGATTTACCTTTATGGATTGAGATTCATCACATAATCACAATAGCGGCGGGAATTCTGGCTATAGGGAGTTTATTGAAGTTGGAAGCGATTTCAAAAAAACAAATCTCGAATTTTTCTCATCATTTCAACTTGTCCGTAAACTTAAAATGCTTTTAATCAAAAAAATATTTGATGCCAAATTTAATAAAATACGCTGCTGAAATTGCAAAAAAAGTGGATTCAAACTTAGTTGTTGTTATAACCAAAGATGAAGTTGTGGAGGAAGTTGATGATGTAAGGTTACTTCTTGCTCCTCGAAGTTACGCAACGATGCTTGAGAGTTTATTTTGGAGTTTAGAAGAGAGTAAAAGTTTAATAGACAAAAATCTGGTTGAAAAAGCCGCTATGCTCTTCCAAAACAAAGAATACATCTCAACTTTTTTGTACTTTAAGGGTGTTGAATTAAACGGTAATGCAGTTGGTGTTTTCGATTTGGACTTGCTAAAGGGAATTTTGGTTGTTGAACTTGATAAGAGTAGAATTCAAAGGGTTTTGGCAGACTGTGCTGATAGGGTTAAGCCAGAGGTTTTGAGGGCGGTTCTAACCATTGCATTAAACATCGCTCAGAAGGGAAGGGAGGGTAGGAAAATTGGCACGGCTTTTGTCATCGGCGATGTTGACGAGGTGTTAAAAAGGTCAAGTCCGCTAATAATCAATCCATATAAAGGACATCCAGAAAAGGAGAGAGACATAACAAATCCCGACACTTGGGAGAGCGTTATGGAGTTTGCCCAGCTTGATGGGATTTTTGTTGTTAGAGAGGATGGGATTATTGAGGCTGCGGGCAGGTATCTGGAAGTCTCTGGAAGGGACTTAAGAATAAAAAAAGGACTTGGTGGAAGACATTTAGCCTGCGCATCGATTACGAGAGAGACAGAGGCAATAGCAGTGGTTGTTTCTGAGAGTGGAGATATAAAAGTGTATAAAGATGGCGAGGAGATTTTAGAAATCAATGCTGCAATTTTGTAGCCATAACCGAAAGTTTAAAATTTTTAGCGAATACTTTTTTAAAAGGAAGGAGGTAATGAAAAAAGATGTCCGAAATTTGTAGCGTGTGTGGGTTGCCTAAAGACCTGTGTGTTTGCGAAGAGGTAGCAAAGGAACAGCAGCAAATAGTGATAAAGATTGGAAAAAGGAGGTATGGGAAAGAAGTAACGATAATAGAGGGCATAGACAGCGGTGAGATAAATTTGGAGGAGTTGGCTAAATTTTTAAAGTCGAAGCTAGCTTGTGGTGGAACGGTAAAAAATGGGGCAATAGAGTTGCAGGGCAACCACGTTGGAAGGGTAAAAGAGTTACTGATAAAGAAAGGCTTTAATCCGGACAGGATTAGGGTTTGAAACTAGATGAAATAGCCATCTATTTTTTAAAAATTGAAGAATTAATTTTTAAGCTTTCTTTCCTCAACCCTCCTCTGAATCTCAGCAAAAACTCTCTTGGATTCCAAGTAATAATCCTTGGCTTTGTCGTACCTCTTCAAATCTTTGTTTACATCTCCAAGATACTTCAATGTCGTTGCAATGAATTGGTCGAAATCTTCATTTTCCTTAGCCAATTCCTTGAACAAGTTTAATGACTCTAGATAAAGCTCTTCAGCCCTCTCAAACTTAGCAAGCTTTCGATAAAGCCTTCCAAAATTGCTCAATGCAATAGCTAAATCGAATTTAACTAACTCATCCTTCTCAACCAACTCTCTATAAATCCTCTCAGATTCTTTGAACAGTTCTTCAGCCTCATAAAACTTCTTTGTTGCAATGTAAATGGCTCCGGCATTTGCTAAAGTCTCAGCCAACTCCAATGGTTTAGCAACTTTCCTTCTAATCTCCAATGCTTCGCTAATATACCTGTCAGCTTCTTTAAATTTCTCCGTTTCATAGTATAAAACTCCCAAATCGTTTAAAACGGCTCCCAGTTCTTTTAACCAATCGTCTTTTTCCCTATCATCTTTTGAATCTTCAATCATAGTCCTGCAAATCCTTTCAGCTTCCCTGTAGCTTCTTTCAGCCTGAGAAGTCATTTTCATCATTGTTAATGCCTTTGCTGCATTTCTTAAGAATGTTGGAGCCAGATACTCCAACCCCATTCCAAGGCTAATTTTGGAGGCATTTAGTGAAGAAACAACACATGAAGCCAAAGCCTGATTATCATCCATTTGGGAAGTTAAATAAGAGAAATGAGAGTAATAAACTAAAGCTAAAATGTCTCTCCACTGTCCATTTATTGAATCGATTGCCGAAAAATCTTCAAACATCTTTTGTGATGCTTCTACAACTTCTTTGGGCGCCTCACTTTTGATTAGTTCCAAAACTTCCAGAGGTTTTCTGTTTTTAATCAGTTCACCAATTTTTGCAAGCTCCATGTCGAGCCTAATTAGGATAGTATTTAAAAGTATCTTTAATGTTTTATCAATTTTATTAGCTTGTTCCTACAATTTTTGTATCACAGCAATTCTAAAACACTAAATGATTTCCATCCCATTCCTGTCCTTCAACAAATCCAAGTCTCTTAAAATCAACTTTTCTTTAAATAACTCCTAACAAAAAAGCTCTTCAAATTCAAAGGATTATTGAAAAAGAATATGCATGATTTTCTGTTTAACTTTGCCATTCTGTTACACAAATCCAGAAATCTCTGCTCTCTGCCAAGCATAATGATGGCTAATGTGGCATCAACACTTCTAAGACTTTCAGCTTCTTTTAATGCAGCTTTCCAAGGCGTTAAATTCGGGTTGTAGCTGGATGTTGGCTCTCCATCAGTAATCAAGAACACTATACCACTCCCACTGGCATCTCTCAAAATCTCCCTCGCTCTTCTCAAAGCTAAACCGATGTCCGTTCTGCCCCTTGCATTTAAGTTTAAAATATCTCCCTCGTCTATTTCTCTCAATTGGTGATTGAATGCGACGATGTGTAAATCATCGTAATTTCTCTTTCTTATAACCTTCTTCAAGGCTAAAGCAGCCTCTATAGCCCCTATAATCTTTTTACCCCTCATTGAGTCGCTGACGTCAATAAGCATGACATAAACACACTTCTCCGTATGTCTTGGCTGTCTTGCAACCATGTTTTTCTCTTCAAACTCTATCTCACCCTTCAAAGCACTCTTTATCAGACTTTCCTGAACATCAATCAAATCAAAGGTGTGCATGAATGAATCGAACTCAACTATTTTCTCACTTGGATAAATCGAAATTCCATGTTTTTCAGTCTCATGCTCCCCAAAATTCTTGTTGCTCAAATCTTGCAAGCTTAATTGTAAAACCTTGTCAGCCAAAACTCTCTCTGCTTGATTACTGTAAACGATTATCTTTTTGTGTATTCTCTTGATTACACCTTCTATATACCCTTCTTCAATCAATTCTTCTAAAATTTCCTCGTAAAAGTGGTCAATCAAATCGTTCAAACCCACTTCATTTCTGCTAATTTCACCATTTTTTAACATTTCTTTGATCTCTTCCCAAGCTTTCTTTCTTGCCTCCTTATACGCCTCAAGCTTGTCAATCCAGAATGAATTGATGTAGCCAAAGTTTCTAATCAAATCGTTAAACAGACTTGAAAACAGGTCGTAGTTATTTTTTAATTCCTCATCTTCCACGTGTTTTTTTATTATATCCGAGGGGTCAAACTTGCCAGTATCGCGATGATAGGGGTTAAAGATCGAGTAGAGTAGATCCCTAGCAAACTCATCGTCCAGTCCTTCATCCCTCCTACAAAGTCTGCATTCAGGTTTAGCGGTCATAGGCAGTATAAACGTACTTTCCAGATACCTTCTCAATTATGCCTGTACACCTCCAGATTGATTCTAAGAGTATTTCAAATGCAGAATCCAGTTCTTCAGGCGTCTTTGAAAGCAGCAACAACACGTTCCAAACATTGTGGTATTCCTTGTAATTAATTCCATTCTCTCCAACCCTAATCGGATTCTCACATATTATTGCCAACTCTTCAATCAAACTCCCAAAGTTATCCGTTGGAATTGCAGAGTAAATTTCGGTGCACGTTCTGTTTATCGCCTCCTCAGCCAACTTTTCAATTACTTCATCCTTTGTAATATCATCCTCATAATCCAGCTCCATTCTACTCCTCATTCCAAGCTTGAAGACTTCATACTTGCTGCCGTAATCTTCTAACATTGCCGCTTTATGCCCCTTCCTTGTGGCTGATGCTCTTAGATGATCAAAGAGTTTTATTGTTGCCCTGCAAGATGGTTCAAGCTCTATTCTGCTTGCTATTCTGCATTCATGCTTGTTTCTTGCATATCTTACAGCACGAGCAAGAATCTTTAGATGCCAGATTGGTAACAAAGCTCCATCTTTTAAGCTCATGTTCCTCAATCCAATCTCTATTTCTTCATTAAGCGACTCTGGTGGTCCAATTGGTATCTCTTCAACTCTATCCATCAAAGGCTCTTTTATGTCTGCAGTGCCTTTGTAATTTGCTGGATTGGTTGAGGCTATAAACAGCGTGTCAATCTTAATTGGGATTATGTCGCCCTCTGGAGTTGTAATCTGCCTCTCTTCGAGCAACTCATGTAGCAATGTTTGCAATGCTGACGGTATAGCCCCCAATTCGTCGAAGTAAGCTACACCTCTGTGAGCTTTCAAAATTCTACCTGGAGTAAAAACTTCAGGGTGATCCAAATCATAGCCTTCCTTTATTTTCTGAATACTTATACCACCAATTAACTGCCTTGTAGTCATCATTGGGTCTCCAGCAATCCTAATCCATTTCCTTGGAATCCAAGTTAATTCAATTCTGTCTTGTTCAAGCAATTTCCTTTTGCAAGAAAAGCACGCAGGCTTTGTGGGATCATCATGAATCTTGCAACCCTTTATAGCCAGCAGCTTTTCAGGCAATAATTTAACTAAAGCCTTTGAAAATGTCGTCTTTCCATAGCCCTTCCTGCCTTTAAACAGAATGTTTGAACCACTCATCAATGCATTTTTCACCATCTCCTTCTCAATATCTTTGCCAACTATTTCGCTGAATGGATCTATTCCTGCTTTTTCAAACTCTATGAGCTTTTCTTTGACGTAATCTGCAATGCTCTTTGAGTGATAATTTAAATATTCATCACTCCATATGTCTATCTCTTCTCCATTAAGCGTAAAAACTGGTGATGATGTTTCTTTTACCATAACTTCTTCAAATATGTACTCGTATTCCATTAAAAAACAAATTTGTTTTGGATTATTTGTTAGTTTTGGTTGTTCGTTTTTTGTTGACATTTGCAACCTTTAATTCCAATTGCTCAAAACCGTTGAAGTCTTATTTAGGTTATTTTGGATTCAGCGTATTTTAATTCGAGCAAAAATGCTTTTAAACGAACAGAACACTTTTCTAGGATGTTTGAAAAAATACTGGTTGCTAACAGGGGAGACGTTGCTATAAGAGTTATGAGAGCTTGTAGAGAGCTTGGAATAAAAACTGTGACAATATACAGTGATGCAGATAAAAGGGCATTTCACAGGGTTTATGCGGATGAAAGTTACTACATCGGCAAGTCTGAGCCAAAAGAGAGTTATCTAAACATCGAAAAAATCCTTAAGGTTGCGAAAAAGGCTGATGTTGATGCAATTCATCCCGGTTATGGTTTCTTATCTGAAAATCCTCAGTTTGCTGAGCGATGCATTGAGGAGGGTTTTGTATTTATAGGTCCAAAGCCCAAGGTTTTGGCTGCAGCAGGTTCTAAACTGAGCTCAAGAAAGTTGATGGAAGAGGCCGGAGTTCCCGTAATACCGGGAAGTCCGAAAATAAAGAGTCTTGACGATGCTTTGAAGTGGGCTGAGAAATTCGGATATCCCGTTGCTGTTAAAGCATCTGGAGGTGGAGGAGGAATAGGTATAACAATAGCAAGAAATGAAGAAGAAATGGAGAAGGCTTATAAACAATCAAAAAAACTTGGAGAGAGGTTTTTCATCGATTCGGCGGTTTATGTTGAAAAATATCTTGAAAAACCGAGACACATTGAATTTCAAATTCTCGCCGATGAAAAAGGCAATACGATTCACTTGGGGGAGAGAGAATGCAGCATTCAGAGAAGGCACCAAAAGCTTATTGAAGAATGTCCCTCAGTGGCTGTGGATGATGAGACTAGGCAGAGAATAGGAAAGTTAGCTGTGAAAGGGGCAAAGCACATGGGTTACACAAATTCGGGAACAATAGAGTTCCTGTATTCCAATGGTGAATTCTACTTTTTGGAGGTAAATGCGAGGCTTCAGGTTGAGCATACGATAACAGAAATCGTGACCGGCATAGATATAGTGAAATACCAGATAAAGATAGCATACGGCGAGGAATTGGAGCATGGGCAAGAGGATGTGAGTTTTAGAGGTCATGCAATAGAGTGCAGAATTTATGCAGAGGATCCAATAAACTTCCTTCCAAGGAGCGGGAGAATTGAGTATTACAGAAGTCCCGGCGGGATAGGTATTAGGGTGGATAGTGGCATTCACATGGGCTATAGAATTCCCGAATACTACGACTCAATGATCTCAAAACTGATTGCTTGGGGTAATGATAGACAAGAGGCAATTATGAGGATGCGGAGGGCTTTGTATGAATACTTAATTGGGGGAGTTGAGACGAACATTCCATTCCACAGGGCAGTTATGAACAACGAGGCTTTCGTTAAAGGCAACACACACACAGGGTTTGTGGAGGAGCAGAGGATAGAGGAGGCAATAAAGCATTACGTTGAGATTGTAAGGAAGACAAAAGAAAAGCTCGATGAAATATTCAGAGATAGGTTTACTCAGGAAGAGGTTATGGCTATGATAACTGCCATAATTGAGGATAGTAGAACAGTGGAAATTGAAAGCAAACCAATTTTACAGAGTTTATGGAAAACGATTGGTAGATTGGAAGGTCTAAAAAAGTCTTAAACACATTCTAAAATTTTTCCAAACCCCTTATCAACCAAAACTTCTGTATTCAAAGCTTCTACACCTCGAATAAAGACTTTTTCAGGAAATACAGCATCAAAACCCTCATAGGGTGTCCAGTTGGCTTTGGAATGCAATTTTTCAACATCTATTTTTTCAACTTTTTTGAGGTCAAAGATGGCTAAATTTGCGTAATTTCCAACTTCAATATCTCCATACCTTTCAAATCCAAAGATCTTTGCTGGGTTTTTTGTTAATTTTTCAATTGTGTTTAGATTTAGAACATTTTTTACAATTAAGCCTAAAATCAAAGGATACAACGTCTCAACTCCCGGAAAACCTGAAGAACCATTTAATTTCTCTTCAATCGTGTGAGGGGCGTGGTCAGACGCTATAACCTCAGCCAACCCTACGTTTTTTAACAACTTTTCTACTTCATCTTTACTCCTTAAAGGTGGATTCACGTTTATTAGCCCATCCAATCTTTTGAAGTCATCTTCTGATAACAAAAAGTGGTGAGGTGTGATTTCACACGTTGAATTGCTCTTTGAAATCATTTGTAAGGCTTTTATCGTTGAAATGTGGCAGAAATGGTATTTTCCAATCTGCAAACATTTTTTTACAGCTTCAATCTCAGCTTTTGGCAATCTGTATTTAAAGTTTGGAGAGCCTTTACCGACAAATCTAGGGTCTTCAGCGTGAATTGTTAGTAGTTTGCTCACACTCAGTTCTTTCAATGTTTTGTACGTGATCTGTAATTCATCGTTTTCATGTTGTGTGAAAACTTCACCAATAGCAGGCAAATAGTATTTTTTCTCGATTTTTTTAACAATCTCGCCGATATTTTTAGCATTTTTATTCGTCAAAGCTAAATTTAAGGTGTAGTCTACATAACTGCTCTTTTTTGCCATCTTCATCCTTCTATCATACACCTCATAACAATCAACGACTGGATTCGTGTTTGGTTGATCAACAACCAAGCAAACCCCTCCATACAACGCTGATAAAGAGCCGGTTTCAATTGTTTCCTTGTGTTTCTCGTTAAAGTCTCTAAAGTGGACGTGAACATCAATGGCTGCTGGAAGAATCAATCCTCTAACCTCCTTGCCCTTAACTTCTTTACCCACTTTTTTTATTATGCCGTCTTCCACCTCTACTCCAGCCTCGACAACTCTGCCTTTGTAGTAGATTTTTCCATATATCACTATTTAAAATTGCGACTAACGTTTTTAACATTTTTTAGATGATGGGATTCGAATCCCATCAAGAACAAAGATTTATATACTATCCAGTATTGTTATTTTAAAAGCTTTGAGGAGATGTTTATGAAATCAATAGTTGAGGAGGCTTTGGCTAGAGCTGAAAGAGAGAAAAAGGCAAGATTTGAGGAAAAGCCAGAGGATGTGGAAGATGAAATTCTACAAATGCTTCATGAATTAAAAACCATCATCAAGGTAATCGGTGTTGGTGGGAGCGGCTGCAACACAATGACGAGAATGTTTGAGGAAGGCATTGAGGGGGCAGAATTGATTGCAGTAAATACAGATGTACAGCATTTGTATTACACAAAGGCTAATAGGAGAATTTTAATTGGTAAAAGGAGGACTCGCGGTTTAGGAGCTGGAAGCTTGCCCCAAGTTGGTGAAGAGGCTGCAAGGGAAAATGAGGATGAAATTAAAGCAGTTGTTGAAGGGGCAGATATGGTGTTCATAACATGCGGCTTAGGTGGTGGAACAGGAACTGGTGCTGCTCCCGTAATTGCTGAAGCTGCTCAAGAGGCAGGAGCTTTGACTATTGCTGTAGTAACATTTCCGTTTTCGGCTGAAGGAGCAATAAGAAGAAGTAATGCCGAAGCGGGTTTGGATAGGCTTAGGGAAGTTACTGATACTGTTATTGTAATTCCAAACGACAGGTTGTTGGAAGTTGTGCCAAATTACCCGATGCAGTTGGCGTTTAAGGTTGCAGACGAAATACTGATGAGGGCTGTTAAAGGGATTACGGAGTTGATAACGAAGCCAGCCTTAATTAACTTGGACTTTGCTGACATCAGAACCGTGATGGAGAAGGGTGGCGTGGCGATGATTGGATTGGGAGAGGCGAGTGGTGAAGACAAGGCAGCAGAATCGGTTAGAAAAGCTTTGAAGAGTCCATTGCTCGATGTTGATGTGGCAGGAGCTAAAGCGGCATTGGTTAACGTTACTGGAGGTCCAGACATGACGATAGAGGAGGCGGAGAGTGTTGTTGAAGAAATCTACAGCAAGGTTGATCCTGACGCAAGAATTATCTGGGGTGCGATGATCGATCCAGAGTTAGAAAACACAATGAGGACTTTGATAATTGTTACAGGCGTAAAATCACCGCAGATATTGGGTAGGAAAGGCTACCCCGTCACAAAGAGGTTTGGTATAGACTTCGTTAGGTAAGCTTATCAGGTAAGCTTAAATACAAAAGGTAGTTGCAAGGATATGGAATTCAAGGATATTCAGGATAAACTCAAAGAATACTACAACGTATTAAAGATGGCTAGGAAGCCGGATAGAGAGGAATTTACAACAACGACTAAGGTAGCAGTAGCGGTAATGTTCATCGTTGGTTTGATTGGTTTTGCAGTCTATTTATTGATGGATGTATTGCCAAAGGTGTTCAAATGAGCAAGTTCTTTGCTGTTAAAACGACGGCAAATCAAGAGAGGGTTGTGGCTAACTTGGTAGAGATGGCTGTTAAGAAGTACAAGTTAGATGTTTTTTCAATTTTAGCCCCTAAGGAATTGAAGGGCTACGTTGTTGTTGAAGCTGAAACGATGGAGGACTTGCTTAAAGCAATTAGAGGTTTACCCCACATTAAGGGGGTTGTTAAAGGAGAAATTAACTTATCTGAAGTAGAACACTTCTTAACCCCAAGAAAGGCTGCTGAGCAAATAAAAGAGGGATATAAGGTTGAGATTGTATCAGGACCGTTTAAAGGGGAGCTTGCTGTTGTCAAGAGGGTTGATGAGGCTAAGAACGAAATTACGGTTGAGTTGATTGAAGCAGTCGTTCCAATTCCAGTTACGGTTAAAGCAGATCATGTAAGAGTGGTTGACAAAGCGGAGGTGTGAAGAATGCAGGTTGTAGAGGTTTTGGTTCCAGGGGGAAAAGCGTCACCAGGCCCACCGTTAGGTCCAGCCATAGGACCTTTAGGTTTAAACGTTAAGGATGTGGTTGACAGGATAAACGAAGCTACGAAAGATTTTGATGGTTTAGCGGTGCCTGTTAAGATAATAGTCAAGGAAGACAGGAGCTTTGACATCGAAGTGGGAATTCCACCAACTTCAGCTTTGATAAAGAGAGAATTGGGGTTGGAAAAGGGTTCAAGCAAGACTGGCAAGGAGTTTGTAGGTGATTTAACAATGGAGCAGGTAATAAAGATTGCAAGGATGAAGAGGAGCGAGACGTTAAGCATGTCGTTGAAGGCAGCGGTCAAAGAGGTTTTGGGGACGTGTGTGTCAATGGGTGTGACAGTTGAAGGCAAGAAACCAAAGGATGTACAAAAAGAAATTGATGATGGAACTATAGACGTGCCTGAAGAGTGATTTGTTTTTTATTTTAATATTAATATCAAATTATCAATTATTCGATTTTATACACCAAATCCTTTTTTCTTACCCTATCAACAACCTTAATGCCAACCAAATCTCCCGGCATCGCCTCTTTAACATCCTTGCCCTCAATTTGCATTGACTCAACAATTTGTTCAAAATCTGTTGTTTTTCCTTTAATTCGAATTTTATCACCAACTTTAAGCGGTTTTGATAACACTACGGCAGCAACACTAATTTTGTTAAAATAGTGTGTAACTTTACCAACTTCCTCCATGAATTATTGTTTGCAACAACATTTTTAACTGTTTTGGGATTGTCTGAAAAAGCTTAGATATGCTAAAAACCACTCTTCTTTTTAACCCCCGTTGCAATTATGTATGCCGCCAAATCAACATCATCCTTGACGTCGAGCCTGAAGTTCCCCTTAAACGCATCCAGAATTGCTTTACCTCTTTCACTGCATTCAACTCTTTTGATTTCCTTGTCCTTCTCAAGTCCAAAGTAAACCTTCAACATCGCTCTCCTCATTATTTCCGCATCTCCCTTAATTTTACCCTCTCCTATCTCCTCGACCTTTTCAAAACAGTAGATGAAGTTTATCGTGTTCATACCATAAGTTACGAATAGCACAAAAGCCATTGATCCAGCCCTTAAGTATTCTTCGGCAGCTTTCCGCTTATCTCTACCTTCAAGTATCTTTGCATTGTTCAATACAACTTTAACCCTCAAATCCGGTGGTAGAAACGAGTCGTATTTCTTTATCTCTTCAAGCAACTTTTTTGCTTCTTCCAACTCGCCAGCATCAATGTATAGTGTCGCGAGGTTGTTCAAAGCACCACACAATAAATCTTCGGCCCGCTCCTCTTTTCGCAACAATTCTTTGTAAATCTCAACTGCCCTTTTGTATGATTCTTCAGCCTTTTTTGTATCCTTCAATACGTTGTAAACTGTCCCAAGGTTGTTCAATATCATTCCCAAGCTATACAAGTTTTGAACATCCTCTTTGTCAAACATCTCCATCCTCATCAGAAGTGCCTTCTCATAATATTCCTTTGCTTTTTCGTATTCTGCGATGTTGCAGTAAAGCAAACCCAAACAGGAAAGAGTTGCAACCGTTCCAGCTTTGTCGTTGATGTCCTGTCTTATGATTAAAGCATCTCTAAACGCTTTTTCCGCCTCACTCGGCTTTCCCATCACTTGATACAAGTTTCCCAAGTTGTTCAAAACCCCGGCCACGTATTTCATATAGCTTTCATCCTTCTTTGCAAGTTGCACGTAAAAATTCAAAGCTCCCTCATAGTACTTCTCAGCTTCCTCAAATTTTCCCACGTTGTAGCAAAGGTTACCCAACGTTCCCAGAATTCTACCTTCATCCACTTCCTTCACATTTTCCAGTAGATATCCACCAATCTCGATTAACTCCTGCATTAATTTTATCATCCTAGCTCTGTTGCTTAAGTCTATAAAAAGCTCAAGAGCCTTATCCTTTTCTCCCTTTTTCAGACATTCCTTCAACTTTTTCAAGTCTTCCTGTTCTCTACTCTCATCGATCATCGTATCACTTCAAGATTTAATTGGCAGTATTTACACTTAGCGGTTCGATTAATAATTATTAATTTGATGTTTTTGTTAGTTGTTGCAAATCGTGATGTTCAACCCTCAATCGTTAAATTTAATCGTTAAGATCTTCGAATCTAAATTCGACTTTATATTTTTTAAGAATTACATTTGGAAGTACTTTTACAGCATACTTAAGACTTTCATCAAATTCGTTTGCTATTAAAATTCCCTTAACATCCTTGTCTGGAAATTCCTTTTTAACTGCCCCAATATATCCTTACCCAGATCAATAGTTGATATGGGGGATGTTGTAAAAATCGGCGACTCATTAAATGCATCTGAAATTCTACTTAAATACGTGTTTGTTTGAATTTGTAACTCAAATGCAAAAGTAATGTGCCTATTATTGCAAAAATTATTGCCAGAATCATGTATTCGGGTTTATGCTGAATGCCTTTTACACCTTTTCGTGGTGTAAAGAAAGTGCATACAAGTACAATTCTACAATACTCCCGATATAACTGATAATAGACGAAATTAGTAGTACTATACGTTTCTTGCTATGAGGTTGTAAGATGTCCTTTCCCTTTTTTGTTAATTCATAATAAACCCACTTATTCCCTTTATTTATCTTTCTAACAAAACCAGTTTCGACAAGAACAGTAAGATTTTCGTGTACTGTAGATTTAGGCATGTTCAATTCATCACTTAATTTTCTGAGTGTTTTACTGCTAGAATAAAGTTTTTTAAGGATTCCAATTCTAATATCAGAAGATAACGCCTTAATATCTTTTTTTGTTAGTATAACTTTATTTTCTTTATTTTCTCTATTTATTTTTTCCATAGTTGATGTTAATATAGCTCAAGTATTTGATAAATATTGTCCTATTATCCTTTTCAAATCATCAAAATTTCTATCAGAACTCCATACTCCTACAACTCCATCCCTATATGTGAATACATGCTTGCTGTATTCTCACTTAATACGAACACAGCTCCTTTGACTTCTATAGTTTTGTAATTCGTAGTCAGATTTACTTTTCTTTGAAAAACAATTTCCACATAATCCTCATAACGCTTCATCAAATTAAACTTGTCCATAGTAATCCCGAGTTTGTATTGCTCGTTTATTTCTCTTAATATGCTCATACACTCATTAGACAGTTCGCTATACCCACTCACGGTTGGGGAAATTTTGTAGTATTTACCGTTTAAATGAATTATTATCCCTTGATTTATTTCTGGTGGTGCATTTAGAAATAAAAGTAAAAAAGAAGCAAAAATTATTGAAACAGATAAGGCAAGTATAAAGAGCTTCCTATTCACTGTATCCCTCCGATTTCTGAGATTGCTGGAACATATTGCTTAAATTTTTCGGTTCTATGCTTACCTTTTACATACCCTTCAAATACATATACTGGTTGTAGGAACACTTGGTTTTCACTCGCAGATTTTGCATAGTATCCTAAATAGATCTCATCTATCATAGCTTCATCAGTCCCTTTTATTCCAGTAAATACACCAATTTTCTTCAATTCATCTAAAGCTTGTTCTGGTGTAATGATAGAAAACTCTTTATACGGCTTGTATCCTCTCCATACTTTATAGACGCTTATTACGTCTCCATTACCACCAATTTCTACATCAAGTTTTGAACCTGCTCCAACTACTGGAAAACCATTAATTTTGCGCATAAATGAAACTTTTATGTCCTCGAAACCAATACTGATTATCCTACCCTCTTTATCCA
This sequence comes from Archaeoglobales archaeon, assembly GCA_003662995.1. Lineage (GTDB taxonomy): Archaea > Halobacteriota > Archaeoglobi > Archaeoglobales > Archaeoglobaceae > B5-G16. Next base: position 845 of record QMZC01000045.1, on the reverse strand, counting down.
TTGCCACAACTTTTGGGTGTGTTACATTTCTAAGAATGGCGTCCTCTGGCATTAAACCTCTATTAGCTAAATAGCTTCTTGCTATATCTATCGCCTCTTTTTCCGAAGGAAGATTTGATGGTTTGTCTACATCATTTCCAACCATCCACCTAGATACATCGGTATATACTATCCTTCCCGATTTTGTGTTTATCTCCAGATGATACTTACCGTCTGTGAGTATAAACTCGTCAAATACCTTCTTTGGTTGCCCTTTCATCCCAAACCGCTTTGCTATCAACAACACATCTTCAAGCTTAACATCTGGGTCAATACATTTATACACCATCATTTTCTTTGGTACCTTCGGCATCTTTGTATTTAAAACAAAATACGATGTGCTATGGAATCCTTTTACCCTTTCGATAGAAAGTTTTGATAACTCCATCCTTGGTTGATTAGTACTTGCATACACCGCTCCCGCCACAATCAACAACGAGATAATAAACCCCACTATTGTTTTTTCATCACATCCACCCCCTAACATTGATATTTACCATACCACCAGAATGGCAGATCCGCTGGAGGATCAATCTGTGAACCATGTCCATATATGTGATCGTTCCAGCAATCGTATGTATTGTCCTTTCCATCTGCATCAGCCTCATTTTACCACCCAAATTATCTAAATCAAAAATTTTATTTGAAATTAACATTTCATTCGGATTTTCCGAACATGACAGTATCAAAATAACAAAAAATAAATAAAACAAATACAAATTATGCAGCTCACACTCAACCATTTAATAGAAGAGATCAAGGCTACAAAAGTCTTTCGTCGCAATAAAAAAGATGTAAAGATTAAG
>QMZC01000044.1 GCA_003662995.1 Archaeoglobales archaeon | reverse complement strand
TTTAGGGAGGATATAGAGAGGATACCAGCCTCAGCGTCATATCTTACCTTCATATCTTCAACCACCTTCCCGATTCAACCTTCTTCACAATTCAAATCATTTTTTCTGAGTTAGAAATAGCATCAATTATTTAAAAAGCTCCTCAATAATTTCCTTTTTACTTTTACCCAGATGATTAGCAACATCCTTCAAGATTGCATTGAGAATTCCTACTTTGAGTGGTTTGTTTGGGATAGTTATGTGATGTTCTCCTTTCACAGTGGTTGTCAATCTCATATGGCTTCCAGTTTGTCTTGTTATCTCATAACCGTATTTTTTAAGGAGTTTGGCAAGCTCTACACCTTTTAAATCCCTTGGAAGCTTCATGGTCAAAGAGTTAAAATTTCCTGTTTCACAATGTGGAGTCTTACTATCTGCGGTCTTTCTTTCTCATCAAAATGGCATTCAACAGCATCTTTTACCATCTCCTTTAGTTCTTCAATAGAATCGGCTTGAGTGAAGATGGAATGACCAAGAGCTTGAGCTGTATATCCTCCTTCTGGATCCTCCTCAACGAGGAATATGATTTCTTTGACACTTTCCTGCATGGTTGATAGTTTATTGGGGATTACTTAATGTTTTTGTAAGCATCATTAAATTGATCTCCTTGGGGATGAGATTAACATCCTTCCAAGCTGCTATATACTGCTCATAGATTTCCACAGGTAGTTTGCCATCGTAAGATTGGACGTCAAGACTGCCAGTGTTGTGAGCCATGATGTAGTCTCTTAATCCTGGATGGATGGCTGGAACCATTCTGCCATCAGGAAGCTGGACAACTAAAACATTGTTGCACATCTGCTCAAAGAACTTTCTAAGGTGGGAGTAGGTGATTTTTCTGCCAGTGTGGATGGCTTTAACGTTGATTTTGTCAAACATTTTCTTCATTGAGCTGTAGGGGAATACAATCTTGTTTCTTGGCTTGGACGGAGATAAATCTCTTAGTTCGATTACAGGTTTTAACCATTCAACAACCACCGGGTGTAGGGGGACCCAGTGAGGGAATGATTCCTTATCCTTCTCTTCAGGTATCCACAAAAAAGGGGGATCTCTACTCAAGGCCTTTTCAAGGTCCTGAAATGTTAACTTAGATATGGTGGCGTCAGGTCTTTGCCCTGTGTAGGCTGCCAGGAGAACGTTTGCAATGTATTTGATTTTAGCGTAGGAATGCCTCACTTTTGGAACATGAGGATCTTTAGGTAAATTGTAGAAGGCTAAAACAACGTTTTGGACATCAACTTCTCTAAGGAGAATGGGGTTAATCTTTTTGCTTGGTCTTTGGGGCCTATCTAGGACGTCTTTCAAGTCTCTGGCAAAGGGATTACCTGTGATTTTGTAAAGGTATTCCAGGAAGGATCTTGTGTAGGTGTAATATTTTGATTGTACCTCATAGCTGTATCGCTTCATGTACCAGTTTTGAAATTCAATCAATGATCGGCGGCTCAGTATTCCTTTAGTTCTTTCCATCAGGTCTTTCTGGATTTTTACAATCCAGTACCTACCGGAGACCCGAGTTCAAATCTCGGCGGCCCCACTCAAAATTGGTGGTGAGAGGGTGGTTTATTGAGTAGAGAAACTCTAAGAGCTTTGTTTCAACAAAGTGGCTTAAGTTGTGATGCTGCTGTCTCAACCCATGAAAAATTTTAAAAATCGTAGTGAAAAAAGGAGATGCACGAAAAGAATTTAAATCCATGCCGAATTAGATGCAAAAGCAAAGGGCTCGTAGCTCAGCTAGGCAGAGCAACGGGCTTTTAACCCGTTGGTCGCGGGTTCAAATCCCGTCGAGCCCGCATCCCAATTTATTTAAGGTGAAACCATGAAAATGAAGTTGCAAGATCATATGTTGGTGCCAAAACATGAAGTATTAAATAAGGAGGAGGCTGAGGAGTTGTTAAGATCATTGGGAGTAAAAAAAGAACAATTACCAAAGATTAAAGCTACTGATCCGATTGCAAAGGAAATAGGAGCGAAAGTTGGGGACATCGTAAAGATTACAAGAGAAAGCCTTACCGCTGGTAAAAGCGTAGCATACAGACTGGTTATATAGTATAATCATGAAAGGAGAAGTTTGTTCGGAAATTTTGGAAAATTTTGTTTTGTAGGTGGTGCTATGTTAGATAGGAGGAGTTTAGCAAGAGCGTATTTTACCCATGAAAGGTTAGTTAAACACCAGATAGACTCGTTCAACAGGTTTTTGGATGAAGGGTTGCAGAGGGTTATTGATGAGCAAAAAATCATTGAATTGGACATTCCAGATACGTACGTAAAGCTTGGTAAGATCTACGTTGGAAATTTGGCAATTGCTAAGGGTCCATTGGTTAAGGAAGCCGATGGTACTAAAAAACCCTTAACGCCCGCAACTGCAAGATTGAGAAATTTAACTTACGCAGCCCCAATTTATCTGCAAACGATTGTCGTTGATGAGGGAAGAGAATTGGAGGAGGAATTCGTTGAGATCGGAATGTTGCCGATAATGCTGAAATCGAGAGCTTGTAATTTGCATCCAGACAACATCGATGACACGATTTTGAGGGCAAGAGCTGATTTAGATGTAAATTTAAGCAATTTATCTTCAATGAGTTATGAGGATAAGCTTGTTTTGCTTGGAGAAGATCCTTTGGATCCTGGTGGTTATTTCATTGTGAATGGAAGTGAGAGGGCTTTGATGACTTTGGAGGACTTAGCCCCCAATAAGATTTTGTTGGAGAGGGAGGAAAAGTACGGTGAAAAATTGGAGATAGCTAAGGTTTTTAGCCAAAGAGCCGGATATAGAGCATTGGTTGTTGTTGAGAGGGGAAAGAGCAACATATTGGAAGTTACATTTCCACAGCTACCAAAGCCAATTCAACTCGTTACACTGATGAGGGCTTTGGGTGTTGAGACTGATCAAGAAATCGTAGAGATGGTTAGCAACAATCCAGAGATCATGAAGTTCATGCTTGAAAATGTAGAGGTTGCAGAGGTTGAGACGATACAGGAGGCGATGGAGTATATAGGAAGGAGAGTGGCTCCTGGACAAAGCAAGGAGTACAGGCTTAATAGGGCTGCTCAAGTTTTAGACCAATACTTCCTACCACACTTAGGTACTGAGCCTGAAGCAAGGAGAGCCAAGGCATTTTTCTTAGCGAGAATGGCTGAGGCAATTTTTGAATTGGCTTTAGGATTAAGGATGGAAGATGACAAGGACCATTACGCCAACAAAAGGCTTAAGTTGGCTGGAGATTTGATGGAGGAAATCTTCAGAGTTGCCTTTTTGAGGTTGATTAAGGATGTCAAATACCAGTTGGAGAGAGCCAAGGTTAGGGGTAGACCAATGAAGATGTCAACTGCTGTAAGAAGCGATGTTTTGACAGATAGAATAATGCATCCAATGGCTACTGGTAATTGGGTTGGTGGCAGAACTGGAGTTTCGCAATTGATTGACAGGCACAATTACATCTCAGTTTTATCCCATCTAAGGAGAGTAATATCTCCACTTTCAAGATCACAGCCCCATTTTGAGGCTCGTGACTTACATCCTACGCAATGGGGGAGAATATGTCCATCTGAAACGCCAGAGGGTCCAAACTGCGGTTTGGTTAAGAACTTTGCAGAATATGCTGAGGTTAGTGTTGGAAGTGATGAGGAGGAAATCAGAAACGTGCTGTTTGGATTGGGTGTTGAGCCGATTAGAAGTGGTTAAAGATTAAAGAGGTGGTTAGATGAAAACAAGAGTTTACGTTAATGGGGCCTTAATCGGATTTCACGATAATGGCGAAAAATTGGCTTATCAGATTAGGGAGTTGAGAAGGAAAGGAAAGATCTCCAATCAGGTTAACGTTGCTTACTATCCCGACTCAAATGAGGTTAGAATTAACACGGATGCGGGTAGGGCAAGAAGACCTTTAATCGTTGTTAAAGATGGTAAACCGTTGGTGACAAATGAACACATTGAAAAGCTTAAAAATGGGGAGTTAGCTTTTGATGACCTCGTTAGAATGGGGTTAATTGAATTTTTGGATGCTGAAGAGGAGGAGAATGCGTACATAGCTGTCTACGAAGAGGAATTAACACCTGAACACACCCATCTTGAGCTTGACCCGTCTCTAATCGTTGGAATTTGTACAGGGTCAATTCCGTATCCTGAACACAACGCATCTCCAAGAAACACGATGGGGGCGGCGATGATCAAGCAAAGCTTGGGCTTACCTTACGCAAACCTCGCTTGGAGGGCTGATACAAGGGGACATTTACTACATTACCCACAACTGCCAATTGTTACAACTGACACACAGAAAGAGATAAAGTTCGATGAGAGGGCTGCTGGGCAAAACTTCGTTGTTGCTGTGATAAGCTATGAAGGTTACAACATTGAAGACGCTTTAATCTTTAACAAAGGTAGCATTGATAGGGGGTTAGGAAGATCACACTTCTTTAGAACTTACGAGACTGAGGAGATGAGGTATCCTGGTGGGCAGGAAGATAAGTTTGAGATTCCCGGCTCAGACATTAGCGGATTTAGAGGTGCTGAAGCTTACGCTCATTTGGATGAAGATGGCTTAGTCTTCCCAGAAACTGAAGTTGGACCAGATGACGTTTTAATTGGAAAAACATCTCCACCAAGATTCTTGGAGGAGCCAACAGAATTGGGCATCTCTCCACAAAAAAGAAGAGAGACGTCAATAACAATGAGGAGTAATGAGAAAGGGATTGTTGATGCAGTCTTTCTTATGCAGGCTGAAAGTGGTTCGAAGCTTGCCAAGGTTAGGGTTAGGGATTTGAGAATTCCTGAGTTGGGAGATAAGTTTGCCTCAAGGCATGGGCAGAAAGGTGTGATAGGGTTGATTGTTAATGAAGAGGACATGCCCTTTACCGAATCAGGATTAGTGCCGGATATGATAATCAATCCCCATGCAATTCCTTCAAGAATGACCGTTGGACATGTTTTGGAGATGATAGGGGGTAAAGTTGGCAGTTTAGAAGGAAGGAGAATAGACAGCACGATTTTCCATGGAGAAAAGGAGAAGGAGTTGAGGGAGGTATTGAAGGCTTACGGATTCAGCCATACTGGAAAGGAGGTAATGTACGATGGAATTACTGGAAAGAAGTTTACCGTTGACATCTTCATTGGTGTAATTTACTATCAAAAGCTCTACCACATGGTATCGAGCAAGATTCATGCGAGGAGTAGAGGTCCTGTCCAAGTTTTGACAAGGCAGCCAACTGAAGGTAGAGCAAGAAAAGGAGGGTTGAGATTTGGAGAGATGGAAAGGGATGTTTTAATAGGGCATGGGGCAGCTTTGTTGCTAAAAGACAGACTACTTGAAGAATCAGACAAGGTTGAAATCTATGTATGTGGCAATTGTGGACATGTGGCAACCTACGATTACAGAAGGCATACAGCTTACTGCCACGTTTGCGATGATGACAGCAACATTCACAAGGTTGAGATGAGCTACGCATTCAAGCTGCTTTTGGATGAGCTAAAATCAATGATGATAGCCCCAAGATTGGTTTTAGGAGATAAGGCATAATTGAAGTTTAAAAAGGTGATGGAATGATCCCGAAAAGGATTAATGCGATAAAGTTTGAGGTTTTAAGTCCTCATGAAATTAGAAGAATGAGTGTTGGAAAGATTATAACGCCTGAAACTTACGATGATGACGGTTTTCCGATCGAAGCTGGTTTAATGGATCCGAAGTTGGGTGTTATTGATCCCGGCTTGAGATGCAAGACCTGCGGTGGAAAGGCTGGGGAATGTCCAGGACATTTCGGACACATAGAACTCGTTGCCCCAGTAATCCACGTAGGTTATGCAAAGTTGATAGCCAAAATTTTGAACGCTGTGTGTAGGGAGTGTGGAAGAATACTGCTGAAAGATGAAAAGAGGGACAAGTTCATAGATGAAATTGAGAACAGGAAGAGGCTTGGACAGGATTTTGAAGACATCGTTAAGGAAGTTTTCAGGATAACCAAAGCCGTAAAGAAATGCCCCCATTGTGGGGAAGAACAGATTGAGATCAAGTTTGAAAAGCCAACCTTCTATTATGAAGGAGAGCATAGATTGACACCAAAGGATGTTAGAGAGAGGTTAGAAAAGATTCCCAACGATGACATTCTGGCTTTTGGAATGGACTACAGGGCTGTTAGACCGGAATGGATGGTTTTAACTGTTTTCCCCGTCCCACCCGTAACAGTCAGACCATCCATAATCTTAGAGAGTGGTCAGAGAAGTGAGGATGACTTAACACACAAACTTGTGGACATAATAAGGATTAACCAGAGATTTTTGGAGAACAAGGAGGCTGGAGCGCCACAACTGATATTGGAAGACTTGTGGGAACTGTTACAATACCACGTCACAACCTATTTGGACAATGAAGTTAGCGGCATACCACCAGCAAGGCACAGAAGTGGGAGGCCTTTAAAAACCCTCGCTCAGCGTTTAAAGGGAAAAGAGGGAAGATTTAGAGGAAGTTTGTCTGGAAAGAGGGTTAATTTCTCAGCAAGAACCGTGATAAGCCCAGATCCTAACTTAAGCATAAATGAGGTTGGCGTACCTCAAGTTATCGCTGAAGAGTTGACTGTCCCACTATTTGTTACCGAAAAGAACATTGACATTGCGAGGGAATTTATACTGAGAACTGAACATCCAAAGGCAAATTATGTAATAAGGGAAGATGGAAAGAGAATCAGGGTTTTGGATGCTAATAGGGAGGAAATTGCTGAGATGCTTGAGCCGGGATGGATTGTTGAAAGGCAATTAATGGATGGAGACGTTGTTTTGTTCAACAGACAACCTTCATTGCACAGAATGAGCATAATGGCTCACTACGTTAGGGTTTTGCCGTATAAAACATTTAGATTGAATCCGGCAGTCTGTCCACCATACAATGCAGACTTTGATGGAGATGAGATGAATCTGCATGTCCCACAAAGCTTGGAAGCTCAGGCTGAAGCTAAAATACTGATGTCTGTTCAAGAACACATACTAAGCCCGAGATTTGGTGGGCCAATCATTGGTGGAATCCACGATCACATCAGTGGTTTGTATCTGTTAACGAGAGGCGTCAAGAAGTTCACGAAGGAAGAGGTTATGTCAATATTGAAGCCGTTGAACATTGAAGAATTGCCAGAACCGAAGGAAGACGGATATTGGACTGGGAAGCAGATATTCAGTTGTATACTGCCAGACATTACAATAGAATTCAAGGCTGAGATTTGTCAAGGATGTGAGGAGTGTAAGAAAGAAAATTGTGAGTACGACGCATACGTTGTAATCAGGAATGGAGAGCTAATTTCGGGAACGATTGATGAGAAGGCTGTTGGAGCGTTTAAAGGCATCATCATCGATGAGATAACGAGGAAGTATGGAAATGAGGAGACAAAGAGGTTCATAGACAACATGACGCAATTAGCCATAAGGGCGATAATGAACGCAGGCTTTTCATTCGGAATTGACGATGAGGACATTCCAGAGGAGGCTATCAATCAAATTAGGGAAGTGATAGCCAATGCTGAGAAAGAAGTTGAGAAACTCATCAATGCCTACAAAGAAAGCAATTTGGAGCCGATGCCGGGCAGAAGTTTAGAGGAGACATTGGAAATGAGAATAATGCGTGAGTTGGGCAGAGCAAGAGATCAGGCTGGTAAGATTGCTGGAAGATTTTTGGGCATGGACAACTCAGCAGTAATAATGGCTGTGAGCGGTGCGAGGGGTTCGATGTTAAATCTAACACAGATGGCAGCATGCATTGGACAGCAGTCTGTCAGAGGAGAGAGGATAAAGAGGGGCTATACTTACACAAACAGAACACTCAGCCACTTCAAACCCGGTGATTTGGGGGCTAAAGCAAGGGGATTCGTGAAAAGCAGCTATAAAGAAGGGTTATCACCGATAGAATACTTCTTCCACGCAATGGGTGGTAGGGAAGGTTTGGTTGATACGGCTGTAAGGACTTCGCAATCCGGTTATCTGCAAAGGAGGCTGATTAACGCTTTGCAGGATTTAAAGGTTGAGTATGACGGCACTGTTAGGGAGCAAACGTCAGGAATGCTTGTTCAGTTTAGGTACGGTGAGGATGGCATAGATGCGATGAAGAGCTTTAGGGGTAAAGCGGTTGATGTTAAAAGAATAGTTGCTGAAGTTTTGAATAAAGAGTAAAGAAAGTAGGTGGTTTTATGAAGTACGATAGCCTGTTAAACAAATATCCCCTTCCAAAAACCTTGAAGGAAGAAATTAAGCAAGAATTGGAAAAATTGAACGTTAATAAGACTGCTGCTAAGAAAATTATAGAGAGATGCTATGAGATGTATCTCAAAAACCTGATGGAGCCGGGAGAAGCTGCTGGAATAATAGCGGCACAATCCATGGGTGAACCAGGAACGCAAATGACAATGAGAACTTTCCACTATGCAGGTGTTGCTGAAATTGACGTTACCTTGGGCTTACCAAGGCTAATCGAGATTTTGGATGTAAGAAAAAATCCGTCAACGCCGATGATGACAATAAGGCTAACAGAGGAGTACGCTAAAGACAGGGAGAAGGCGAGAGAGATAGCAAACAAGATTGAGGCAACGTACATCTTAGATATTGCTGATGTTGCCACCGACATAAGGCACATGAGGATTGTAATTAATTTGGATGAGAAAGCGTTAGAAAGAAAGCAAATTAAAGTTGAAGATGTAAAAAAGAAGATTGAGAAGGGGTTGAAGACTGAGGTTGTTGAAGAAGATGGAAAGCTAATAATTCAAATCTCTGAACCCTCTTTCAAGAAGTTGATGGATACGTTTGATAAATTGAAAAACATCGTTTTAGTTGGAATTAAAGAAATAAGGAGAGTTATTGTTAGGAAAGAAAATGATGAATACGTCTTGTACACGGAAGGCTCAAATCTGAAGAAGATAATGAGGGTTAAGGGCATCGACTTTGCAAGAACAACAACAAACAACATCTACGAAATCTATGAGGTTTTGGGAATTGAGGCAGCAAGAAATGCAATAATTAAAGAGGCAATTTCAACGTTGGAAGAGCAGGGTTTAGAGGTTGATGCCCGCCATATAATGCTCGTTGCAGACGTTATGACTGCAGATGGTGAGTTAAAGCAGATTGGAAGGCATGGTGTTGCTGGTGAGAAGCACAGTATTTTGGCGAGAGCGGCATTCGAGATGACGGTAAACAACCTGCTCGATGCTGCAATTAAGGGAGATGTGGATTTGTTGAGAGGTATAACGGAAAACATAATTGTTGGACAGCCCATAAAGCTTGGAACGGGAGATGTTGAGTTAATAGCAAGATTGGGGGGTAGAAGATGAAGGTAGATATTGAAAAAGCTTTAAGAAGAGCTTTAAAGACAGGAAAAGTTTATTTGGGAAGTAAAAGAACGATTAAGGCTTTAAAGAGCGGTGAAGCAAAGCTCGTAGTGATGGCATCAAACTGTCCTAAGGAACTCAAGCAAGAGATAGAGAAGTACGACAAGCCAGTTGTAATGTTCAACGGCACAAACATGGAGTTAGGGGCGGCGTGCGGTAAACCTTTCAGCGTTGCAGCCTTGGCAATAGTCGATGCTGGTGAATCGGAAATTCTCAACGTTCAGTAAGGTGGTCTTATGGGAGTAAAATTATCATCAGAGAGCATTAGGTATCTAACGCTTTTCGAAAGTATTACTGGAGCGAGTGTCAAGGATTGCTTGGTTCAGGATGAGAAGGTGATATTTGTTGTTAAGAAGGGAGACATGGGAGTAGCTATTGGAAAGGGTGGAATAAACGTTGAAAAGGCAAAGGAGCTAATAGGTAAGAAGATTGAGATAGTAGAGCATTCGGATGATGTTTTGGAATTCATTACCAACATTTTTAAGCCGATTAAGGTGAATGTAAAGTTGATAGAGAGGAAAGGGAAGACAATTGCACAGGTTACTGTAAATCCGCAGTATAAGGGATTGGTCATTGGCAAGGGTGGAAAAAATATAAATAAAGCCAAGGAGTTGGTGAAAAGGCATCATGATATTGAGGACATAATAATAAAATAAAGGAAAATAAAGGTGATAAGATGGGTAGAGGATTATTCGCCGCAAGAAAGCTGATGGAAAACAGGAAAAAGTTTAGGTGGAGCGATAAGAGGTACGTACGAAGGATTTTGGGATTGAACGTTAAAGCTGACCCTTTGGAAGGAGCACCGATGGCTAGGGGCATAGTGTTAGAAAAGCTTGGAATTGAAGCAAGGCAACCAAATTCGGCAATTAGAAAGGCTGTAAGAGTTCAATTAATAAAAAATGGAAGGCAGATAACAGCGTTCTGCCCGGGAGATGGAGCCATAAACTTTATAGACGAGCATGATGAGGTGGTAGTTGAGAAGATAGGCGGCAGAATGGGAAGATCGATGGGAGACATACCGGGAGTGAGGTATAAGGTAGTTAAGGTCAACAACGCATCACTCAGAGAGCTTGTGAGGGGTAGAAAGGAGAAACCTCTGAGGTAGCAAAATAAGGGGTGACAAAATGAAATACGGTTTTACGAAAGAGGAGTTGCTCGTCTTCGGAAAGTACGATCCTGAGGAGGTTGAGGTAAGCGATTTGGCATTGAAGAACTATATCTGTCTAGAGCCTAAGTACGTGTTGCACACGCATGGAAGGCACGGAAATGTTCCATTTGCAAAGAAAAATGTGTTCATAGTTGAAAGGTTGATTAACAAAGTTATGAGGAAGGAGCACAATACTGGAAAGAAGATATTGGCATACAACATCGTTAAAGAGGCGTTTGAGATTATTGAGAAAAGAACAAAGAAGAATCCGATTCAGATTTTGGTTGATGCTTTAATTAATGCCGGGCCGAGAGAGGAAATTGTAAGGTTGAAGTATGGTGGTATAGCCGTTCCAAAATCAGTTGATACATCAAGCTTGAGGAGATTGGACGTTGCTTTGAGAAACATAGCTGAGGGTGCGAGAAGGGCAGCGTTCAAATCAAAAAGAAGCATTGCTGCGTGTTTGGCTGATGAGATAATAGCTGCAGCAAACAACGACAGCAAGAGCTATGCCATATCAAAGAAGGAGGAAATTGAGAGAGTAGCGAAATCTGCAAGGTGAAGTTTGCAAAGGTAAAATCTGAAAGGTGATGTAAATGGCGAGAGCAAAGAAGATGGTGGAAAAGATCGGCGAACTGATGTGGAAGCCTGATAGGATCAGAAACATGGGCATCGTTGCTCACATTGACCATGGAAAAACAACGTTGAGTGACAATCTGTTAGCTGGAGCGGGAATGATTAGCGAAGAGTTGGCTGGACAACAGCTCTATTTGGATTTTGATGAACAGGAGCAGGAAAGGGGTATTACGATTAACGCCGCAAACGTTTCAATGGTTCATGAGTACAAGGGAGAAGAGTATCTGATTAACCTGATCGACACACCCGGACACGTTGACTTTGGTGGTGATGTTACAAGGGCAATGAGGGCTGTTGATGGTGTTATCGTTGTAATCGATGCTGTTGAGGGTGTAATGCCGCAAACTGAGACTGTCTTGAGACAGGCTTTGAGGGAGAATGTTAAACCAGTATTGTTTGTTAATAAGGTTGACAGGTTGATTAAGGAGTTGGAGTTATCAGCAGAGCAGATGCAGGAGAGGTTGATAAAGGTTATTACCGAAGTTAACAAGCTCATCAAGTCGATGAGACCTGAGAAATATAAAGAATGGATGCTCAAGGTTGAAGAGGGGAGTGTTGCTTTCGGCTCAGCTTTGTACAAGTGGGCTGTTAGCGTTCCAGCAATGAAAGAAACGGGTGTTGGATTTAAGGAAGTCTATGAGTACATTAAGGCTGATAACACGAAGGAGTTGTCAAAGAAGTCACCATTACATAGAGTTGTTTTAGACATGGTCATAAGACACATGCCCTCACCAATTGAAGCTCAAAAGGAAAGAATAAAGGTAATCTGGAAGGGTAATTGGGACAGCGATGTTGGAAGGGCTATGATTAAGTGTGATCCCAAGGGACCAGTAGCCTTGATGATAACGAAGATAGTTGCTGACCCTCATGCTGGTGAGGTGGCTGTTGGAAGACTGTTCAGTGGAACGTTAAAAGCCGGCATGGAGTTGAACATCGTTGACAGAAAAACGAGGAACAGAATTCAAACTGTAGGCTTGTACATGGGGCCGAGAAGGGTTGAGGTTTCTGAGGTGCCAGCAGGAAACATCGTTGCCATTGTTGGGCTAAGAGATGCTGTTGCTGGCTCAACCTGCACGAATTTGGAGGAGTTTGAGCCGTTTGAAAGCATAAAGCACTACAGCGAGCCAGTTGTTACGATGGCTATCGAAGCAAAGAATCCAAGGGATCTGCCAAAGCTCATTGAAGTGTTGAGGAGGTTAGCAAAAGAAGATACAACTATCCACGTTACGCTGAATGAAGAGACTGGAGAGCACTTGATAAGCGGTATGGGTGAGTTGCATTTAGAAGTTAAGGTTGAGAGAATTAGAAGAGACTATGGATTGGAAGTCATAACTTCACCACCGATAGTCGTGTTTAGAGAGACAGTAACTTCAACATCGCCAACCGTTGAGGGTAAATCGCCTAACAAGCACAACAGGTTCTACATTGTGGTTGAGCCATTACCTCAAGAGGTCATCAAGAAGTTCAAGGAGGGCGAAGTTGACATGAAGATGGACAAGAAGGAGAGGAGAAGGATTTTGCAGGAGGCTGGTTTGAGTAAGGAGGAGGCTGCTGGCGTGCAAGAGTACATGGAGGGTAATGTTTTCTGTGATGTGACAAAGGGTATTCAGTATTTGAATGAAACCATGGAGTTAATCTTGGAGGGCTTTAGAGAGGCTGTAAGGGCTGGTCCATTGGCAAGAGAGCCAATGATGGGTGTTAAGGTTAAGCTTGTAGATTGTAAGTTGCACGAAGATGCTGTGCATCGTGGCCCCGCTCAGGTGATTCCTGCTGTCAGATCAGCCATATTTGCCGCAATGTTACAAGCAAATCCGACGTTGCTTGAGCCGTATCAAAAGGTGTTCATTACAGTTCCACAAGACATGCTTGGAAACGTTACGAGGGAGATTCAAGGAAGAAGGGGGCAAATACTTGAAATGAGGACTGAGGGGGACATGGTTACAGTAGTTGCCAAAGCCCCAGTCAAGGAGATGTTTGGATTCGCAGGCTCAATAAGGTCAGCTACTGCTGGAAAAGCCATCTGGAGCGTTGAGCATGCAGGTTTTGAGCCAGTTCCCCAAGGATTAATGGAAGAGTTTGTAATGGAAGTTAGGCAAAGGAAGGGATTGAAGCTGGAGATTCCAAAGCCAGAGGACTTTGTAGGTTAAGAGTAAACAAGCCTACTTTTATTTTTTGTTCTAATGCTATTTTAAAAATAATATTTTTTGAATTTATAATCCTACTTATCCCAAATTAAAAGTACATTAAGAACTCATATATCTTCGCTTAAACAGTAACAGATCCAACTATGCCTTAAAGCATCAAATCTTTTCTTCTTCCTTTTCAAATTCTTTGAGTTAAAAAAACATAGGAGAGGACTCAGTAAATCTAGTGAAGTCTGTAGAACCAGAGATTCCCATAGTTCTTGAAAAGACAAGAATATGATTCCAAATTTACCTCTTTATCCTCTTTCACCCTTTTTTATTTCGTTCGCCGTCAAACATGGTACTTCCGACACTATCAAATACAAATGCTACCATGATGTCTTTACCGATCGTTAGCAAGTCTATCATCTAAAGTTAGTTATCGCCTTTTATCATTCCGTGGCTTTGCAACATTCACTTTAATTTCTCTGCCATTGATATGCGTACCATCTATTGCCTCAATTGCTGCTTTTACTTCCTCATCGTTGTACATCTCAATAAATGCAAATCCTTTCGATCTCCCTGAAAATCTGTCTTTGATTAGGTTTACGGAGCTTACTTTTCCATAACTCTCAAAAATTTTTCTCAATTCGTCTTCCTTGACATTGTATGGCAGATTTCCAACATATATGTTCATGTATTTACCTCCTTTTTTCTAATTTTTAAAGAAATATATAAACAAAAGTCCATATATTCCCTTGTATGATGAGCACTTCACAGTATAAATACTTTTCCTGTTTGAATTTGTTGTTGTGATAATCCCGAATTAATTTTAATCAACCACTCCCACGCCAAGCACTCTCTCAGCAGGCAACTTTGCAAATGCCTGATAAGGCTAAGTCCATCAAAATTCAAGCTCATGTGAGGGATAAGACTATCCAGTAAAAAATTAGTTTACCCGATAAAAACTTAAGCAATTAACTTAAGACACCATTCAACTTAACCAATACGCCCGAAGCTTCCATTATCTCTCTTGGATTGATTTTTTCCATCTCTGTGTGACAGTACTGCAATTCTCCGGGACCCCAAACAACCGCATCACATCCCTCTAACCTTAGATTGATTGCATCAGTCCATGAGGGCATGGCTGAATATTTTAAATCCAATCCAGCTAACTTTATGGCTTTTTCAAGCCTCTTTACGACCTCACCACTTTTAAATCCTCCATACTCTTCAACGATTTTAATATCTCCATACTTGCTGATTAATCCAAAAACTTGCCTCTTCAATCTTTCAACATCCACTTCTGGCGGAAAGACAAAATCAATCTTGATTTTGCACGTATCAGGTGTAACGTATTCGTCACTTCCACCCTCAATTTTTAAAATTGAATGTTTTGTTGAAATTAGCTTTAACACCCCAAAAAGCTCAAAAGATTTTTCTATTGCATTTATGCCATATTCGGGCATTGAACCGTGTGATGTCTTGCCTTTTACAATTACTTCGACTTCCAAGCTTCCATAATGCTTATTGGCGATGGTTAACGATGTAGGCTCCATAACAACAGCCATTCTCGGTTTATATTTGGATGCAAAGTGCTTTGACCCCTCTCCACTCTCTTCCTCATCTGATAGCAAAGCTATACCAAAATTTAGTTCATCAATTCTCTCTAAAACCAGCAAAATGGATACAATGCTTCCCTTTGCATCGCAAACTCCTGTTCCATAAGCAAATTTCCCATCAAAGGAGAATGGACGTTTTATGCTGACAGTGTCAACGTGTGTTACAACAAAAAACTCTGCTGGATTAACGACCAAGTTCAACCCATCCTTAACAACTTTAAAACCTAAATTTTTGATGTAGTCGTAAAGAAATCCAACGATCTCTTCCTCTTCACCAGAAGGTGAAGGTATTTCAACCAATTTTTTGAGTAATTCAATTGGCTTATCCAATTCTGATTTCACAGATTCCATAAAAATGTTAGGTTAAGTTAAAAATCTTTTTAGTTTTTCCCGTCCTTAGTTTTAACGTTTCTATACGCTCACATGTAATCTCCTAAAGAGTTATCTTAGTATCAAATACCGCTTGCAAAGAACCAAAAATCTTGGATAGATGGACTTGGAGACGAGAATTTAGGTATAGTTTTTTAAGGTGAGAATAAATGTCATATATGCAAGCAACTTACGCTAATCTATGCCCAATTTGTGGTAAAGATTTAAGTCTAAATGAGGTAAACAACAAGATTTGCCATCACAGAAATATCCAATTGTGTAGGCTAAGCGAAGATGAATTGTTTGAAGAATTCCTCAATTTTTTTGAGAAAACCATTGGAAAACCAAGAAAAATTCAAAGGATGTGGGCTAAGAGGATATTAAGAAATGAGAGTTTTGCTGCTGTTGCACCGACCGGTGTTGGAAAGACCTCATTTGGCGTAGCGATCTCAATTTTTTTGGCTTTAAAGTCAAAGAAGTGCTATATCTTGCTTCCAACAACCTTGTTAGTTAATCAGGTTGTTTTGAAGGTCGAGGAGTATGCGAAAAAGGCTGGAATTGACGTTGCATTGAATGCGAATACAGATAAAAATCTAAAATCAATCAAAGTTGCGTACTACCATGGCACTCTAAAAAAAGCTGAAAAGGAGAGGTTTTTTAATGTTTTAAACGATGCAGATTTATTAATCACAACAACTCAGTTTTTATCGAAGCATTTTGATGAAATTAACACCACATTCGACTTCATTTTTGTTGATGATGTTGATGCAATCTTAAAAACCTCGAAAAACGTGGATAGGATATTAAAACTCTTAGGTTTTCAGTACAAAAATGGATGGAAAAGCAAGACTAAAGGCTGTTTGATGGTTTCTACCGCAACGGCAAAAAAAGGCAGGAAAGCGGAACTTTTTAGAAGGCTTTTGAACTTCGACATTGGCTCATCAACTTTTACTATTAGAAACATCGATGACATAGCGATCAATTCAATGGAAATTAATGTTTTAGCAAAGATTCTGACGAAGATGGGTAAAGGTGGTATAATTTATGCAAAAGATGGTGATGAAGCTGAGAAATTGTATGAATTCCTGAAAGATAGCTTTAAAGTGGGGATTGTGAAGGCAGATAAAAAGAAGGACTTCGAAAGGTTTAGGAATTGTGAAATTGATTACCTCATTGGCACGGCATATTACCACGGGACTCTTGTTAGGGGATTGGATTTACCCGAAAAAATCAGATTTGCTGTATTTTATGGATGTCCAACTTTCAGGGTGAGGATAGAGGATATGGATAACGTTAGCGAGAACGTGATAAAGACACTTGCTTACGTATTTCAAGAGCATGAGGAGGCAAAGAGATTTTTGCCGATAGCAAAGCTTAGCAGTGAAAGGTTGGCTGAGTTAAAGAACGTATTAAAGCAAATTCTTGAAAATTTGACAGAAAAAGAAATAAGAAAAAAAGAGGATGTCGTAATAACAAAAAACGAGGTAGTCTTCCCAGACATAAGAACTTACATCCAAGGGTCTGGTAGAACATCAAGGCTTTTCGCTGGAGGGGTAACAAAGGGTGTAAGTTTTTTGTTAGAAGAAAGCAAAGAAATTCTAAACGCCTTTATCGAGAGGGCAAGATATTACGACATTGAATTTGAAATTAAGGAATTGGATGCAATTGAGTTTAACAAACTTAAGAGAGAAGTTGATGAGAGCAGAGAGAAGTTTAGGAAAAAGCATGAGTTTGATTTAATCAAACCAGCTTTATTCATCGTTGAAAGTCCCACAAAGGCTAAGCTCATCTCTAGATTTTTTGGTAAGCCAAGTGTTAAAGTTGTTGACAACATCGTAGCATATGAAACTGCTACATCCAACCACATTCTGATCGTTACCGCTTGCTTGGGACACATCACAGATTTGACAACAGACAGGGGCTTCCACGGTGTTGAGGTTAACGGTAAATTTGTACCTATTTATTCCTCAATAAAAAGGTGCAGAAGTTGTGGATATCAATTTACCTCCGAAAGGGACGTTTGTCCCAAATGTAACAGCGATGATATAGACGACTCAAAACGCAGAATTGATGCCTTAAGGAAGTTAGCCCACGATGCGGAGTTTGTAATAATAGGCACAGATCCAGATAGTGAAGGGGAAAAAATAGCATGGGATTTGAAGAACTTGTTGGCAGGATGTGGAGAAATAAAGAGAGCAGAATTTCATGAAGTTACGAGAAAAGCCGTTTTTAAAGCATTAAAGAACTTGAGAGATGTGGATTTGAATTTGGTAAAAGCTCAAATCGTTAGAAGGATTGAAGATAGGTGGATTGGTTTTGTTTTGAGTCAAAAGTTGTGGGAGGTCTTCAAAAATAAGAATTTGTCAGCAGGAAGGGCTCAAACTCCTATCTTGGGATGGATAATTGATAGAGCCAAAGAACACAGGCAAAAAAAGAAGATTGTTGTAATTGAGGAATTGAATTTAACGTTGGAGCATGATAAAGAGGAATTTGAGATTGAAATCGAGCTAATTGAGGAAAAAACAGTAGAAAAGACCCCTTTGTCACCCTACACAACCGACACCATGTTGAGGGATGCAAATGCGATACTCAAGTTTAATGCAAGAAAATGCATGGATTTAGCCCAAACGTTGTTTGAAAGTGGTTTAATAACGTACCATCGAACGGATTCAACAAGGGTGAGCGAAGCTGGACTAAGGATTGCGAGAGAGTACTTGAAAGAAGATTTTGTTGGTAGAGAGTGGTTTGCTGAAGGGGCTCATGAATGTATAAGGCCTACGAGGGCTATTGACAAAAACACCCTGCAAAGGTTGATTTATGAGGGCGTTATACAGGTTGATTTGAAATGGGAGCATTTAGCTTTGTACGATTTGATATTTAGGAGGTTTATGGCGAGTCAGTGCAAAAATTTTGTTGTAAAGGTTGCCAAGTACAAGATAAAGTATGATGGTAAATCGATTGAGGAGGAGAGGGTTTTAAATGCTAAAGGAAAGGCTTACGAACTTTACAAGGGTGTTTGGATGAAGAAAGCGTTACCAACAGGTAAATTTGAGGTTAAAGCCAAGCTCTTAACAGTTCCAAAAGTTCCATTGTTTACGCAATCTGAAATAATCCAGTTAATGAAAGAGAGGGGAATAGGAAGGCCATCAACTTATGCAACGATTGTTGATAAGCTGTTTATTAGAAAATACGTTGATGAAAGGAATAACAGGATATATCCGACAAAGAGGGGGATTTCAGTTTACAATTATTTGGCAAAACACTATGCAAACTTCGTTTCTGATGAGAGGACAAGGATTTTGGAGGAAAAGATGGATGAAATTGAGAAGGGTGAAGTAGATTATTTAAAAGCTTTAGAAGAGTTGTATAATGAAGTTAGAGCAATTGAATAGTGGATTTTGATTGTAGTATCCACCGTATACTCACCGTATACTCATTGTTTTTCACCATGTTTAAATGAAAGGTTAAACACATATAAAACTTGAAATTTCAGTTTCAACCTACCATAACCCTTATAATCCTAACAAAAGGTCATCAAATACACATGCAAAAGGTTAATATTTATTGGCTGATCAAATAAATCCTAAGGACTCGTAGCCTAGCATGGATAGGGCGGCAGCCTCCTAAGCTGCAGGTCGCGGGTTCAAATCCCGCCGAGTCCGTCTAATTTACATTTCAATAACTCTTTTTTTAGTAAGGGTCTTGTATCCTCTAGATTTCAAACCTTCCTGAATATTTATCACCAAACACGTTTGTTACTTTAACCATTTTCGGACATGTCCACATTAGTATAAAACTATAGATACTTAAAATCATGCATTATTATGCTAAAAGTAAAGGAAATTGTAGAAGAGCTAAAAATCTTCGAGAGAAACAAAGTACCTCTGGAAATAA
>QMZC01000043.1 GCA_003662995.1 Archaeoglobales archaeon | reverse complement strand
AAAGATATTCTTTTGCTCAATTACTTGTTTAAATCCTGTTAGAAACTGGAATTTGTTCTGTAAGCTGTTCATGCTTTATTATAATCGTTTGAGGTGGAAGTTGTGTTAAAGTGGACAGGTCCATCCTAAAATTGGTTAAAGCAAAAAAACTATTCCGTAATCTCTTCTGCCCTCTCCCTAACAGCTCTGTTTATTGCTATCTCACCTATTGACCTAATTTCCCAAAGAATTTCAATCAAGGTTTGTAGAGTTAAAGCGTAACCTACATCATCCGTATTTTTTATGGCATTCATAATCTTGCTCTGCATCTTTTCAACTTCTTTTACAACCTCATCTGACTTCTCAATGTCTCTGTTGATAAAAGAGTTAAAGGCTAAGTTAAACATATTGTTGATTTCTGCAATCATCTCTGAAACAATACTGTCTTTGGTCTTGGCGTTGTTTATGTAGTTGACAAATTGAATTATGTGATCTGCGATGTCTTCGATCATCTTTGCTACCATTCTTGAGCCTAAGACAAACCTTATTTCTCCCCAACTTACACTTTCCCTTGTCAACCTATTTTCCAATCTAACAGCAAGCCAGTAGAAGCGGTCTATGTTTTCTTCAGCCATTAAAAGGTTCTTGAGTTTGTCCCCACCTTCAATTAAAGACTTCACATCATCAAACATGCTGTTTACCATCTGCGTCATTCTTGCAAGAACTTTTTCGATATCCAGTTCGGGGGTGACTAAGATTCTAAAGACCAATCGTGTAGATGACACATCTAAAATCTCCATCCCAACGAGTTTGTGAATTATTTCTATGAATTTGGTTATAAGGGATGGGGGGATTTCGACATCTTCAATAACAACCTCATCAAATCCAAGCATGTAAATGGCATAAACATATCTCCTCAAGAAGTCTTCATCGAGTTTTGGAATACCTTTCATAACGATTCTGACGATTTTTTCCCCTTATCGAGCTTCTTTGGTATGACTACTACTCTGTTTTCTTCAGCATGAACGATAACTTCATCACCCTGTTTTAAATCTAAAGAAGTGATCCACTTTTTTGGTAAACTTACCATGTAGCTTGAACTTCCAATGAGTTGGATTTTTCTTATTTCCATGGGAATATTTGCCTTAAAAACAATTATAATTTTTCGGTTTCCAGATTGGATTCCAAGCTTTTTACTAATTTAAGATACTTTTCAACGTATTCTTCTTTCTCTTCTCTCTTGAAAACACCCAATGGCTTTATACTTTTCTGAAACCTTAGAATCTCAGCAGGCTTAACTTTTTGTTGAGTTGGGCAGCCAGCAATTGCCTCAACAACGCTAAAACCCTTGTGGAGTAATGCCTCTTTAATCGATTTTTTCAATTGCTTTGCATGGTAAGTTGTCCATCTTGCAACGTATGTAGCACCAGCAGCAATAGCCAATTCTGCAATGTTGAATGGGTTTTCAAAATTTCCATAAGGTGTTGTGGTCGTTTTGGTGTTGATAGGGCTTGTGGGTGACAATTGACCACCAGTCATTCCATATACGGAGTTGTTGAATATTATTGCTGTTAGATCGATGTTCCTCCTTGCGGCATGAATGAAGTGATTGCCCCCAATAGCCAAGGCATCTCCATCACCCATCATAACAACAACCTTCAATTCAGGGTTTGCCAGCTTTATACCAGTAGCAAAAGCTAATGCCCTTCCATGGGTTGTGTGGATTGCATCGAAGTTTAGATATTGTGTAACCCTACCACTACAACCAATCCCACTTACAACAACCAATTTGTCTTCATCAATTCCTGACTCCCTAAAAGCCCTAATAAAAGCACCAAGAACGATCCCATTCCCACACCCAGCACACCAGGTGTGTGGCAAATTAGTCAGGTATTCTTTAACTTCTTTGATGTCACCCATTCTCAATCACCCTAAGAATCGTGTATGGGTCAATGAGTTGGGCTAACTTTGTAACAGATACAACTTCGCATGAATCACCAACGACCCTCTCGACTTCCTTAACGATCTTACCGACATTCATTTCTGGAACGATTATTCTCTCAGCATTCTTTGCCACTTTTCTCAAGGCTTTTTCCGGGAATGGGAATAGAGTCTCAGCTTTGAATACGCCAACATTTTTAGCAAGCTTTAAAACTGCCTTAGCTGTTCTGTACGGTGAGCCATAAGCAAATATTATCGTTTTAGCATCTGGATTTTCTACTTTATAGCTTACAACATCCTTTGCATTTTCAATTTTATCGTAAAGCCTTTTTATCAATTTTTCATACTTTTCTGGTTCGTAAATTGCAAAGCCCTTCTCATTTGCCAATCCAGTGTAGTGTATTTTTTTGCCTTTTCCAATTACTGGCATATTCTTTTTAACCTCTTCAACCTCTGGCAAATCTACACCTTCTCTCATATGCCCCACAATTTCATCTGACAAAACAATCACAGAAGTCCTATACTTTTCAGCCAAGTAGAATGCCTTTGCAGTCAGCAGATAAGAATCAACTACATCACTTGGACAAAGTACGATTATTGGGTAATCTCCGTGCGAACCATATTTAGCCTGCATGACATCTCCTTGGGAGGGGGCGGTTGGTATGCCAGTACTTGGCCCAACTCTCATAACGTTCACAATTACAACTGGAATTTCAGCCATAATAGCATAGCCAATGTTTTCCTGCATTAAGCTAAATCCTGGGCCAGATGTAGCTGTCATAGATATTTTTCCAGCCATTGACGCTCCAATTGTTGCTGATATTGATGCAATCTCATCTTCCATCTGAACAAAAACACCGCCAATCTTTGGCATTTCCTTAGCCATCAGATGCATGATTTCCGATGGTGTTATGGGGTAGCCAGCGTAAAATCTGCATCCAGCTTTATTGCTGCCTTTACGACAGCCTCGTTGCCTTGGATTAGCTTCATTTTATCACTTTTATTGTTTGTTGTTTGTAATCACTTCTATCGCAAAGTCTGGGCAATGATATTCGCAAAGCCTGCAACCTTTACAATTTTCGGTTACAATCAAAGAAGAATTTAAGGTTATTATTTTTTGAGGGCAAACTTCAATGCAAATTCCACATTTTTTACACAATTTCTCATCAATCTTTATCTCAGCCATTCTCCTTTAGCATATCCTACTTCAAAAGCCTTTAAGTTATCCTTAACAGTTTTATTAGGTACATTTTTAGCCAAGACTTCCTTTACCACGTCTTTTGATAACAGTTTTGTCACGGCAATCAAATAACCCAAAACCACACTGTTTGCGTACAATCTATTGCCCATTTCCTCAGCAATTCTTGTGACTGGCACGGCATGCTGGTTAATTTTTTTCGACAAGAATTGGCTTTACAAGGCCGGAATCAAATATAACTACCCCGTTTGGTTTGACGTATGGCAAATACTTGTCATAAGCTTCTTGGCTCAATGCGACAAGGACATCCAAAGACATCACGCCCGGGTAATCTGTATCGCCGATTATCACATCGCTCCTACTTGCTCCACCTCTAGCCTCAGGACCGTAACTTTGAATCTGCACAACGTTTTTACCCTCCAAAGCCGCAGCTTCAGCTAAAATTAATCCTGATTTGATTAAACCTTGCCCACCCTTACCAGCAAGCCTAATTTCAAACCTTTTTAAGGTTAAGAGTTGAGGATTGATCATATACAATACTTAACCTAATCACTTATAAAATTTTTCAATGTATCATGTTTTAACTATAAGTATTTAGTTAAACTTTTTAAACTTGTTAAAGTTAGCGTAATGGGATACAAACGATTTGTATTGATTAATATTTAGCTGATTTTGATAGGATAAAAAGCATCAAATTAAAATATTCCATCAAAAACAAATTGCATGGACGTTAAAGCAGTGATCTACGGCTTTGGAGAGATTGGCAGGTTACTTGCTGAGCAAGCTCTAAGGAGGGGCATAGAGATTACTGGCGTGGTTGACATTAACCCATCGTTAGTTGGGAAAAAACTCAGCGAGTTTGGTTTGGAGAGTGAAGCAAAAATCAGCAACAAGCTTGAGTTTGATGGTGATTTAGTTTTTCTAACAACTGGAAGCTGGTTAGATTCAGTATACCCACAGATAGAAGAGTGTGTTATAAAAGGATTTAACGTTTTAAGTACCTGCGAAACCCTAAGCTACCCTGAATACAGGTATCCTAAATTGGCTAAAAAGATTGATGAGATAGCCAAACAGAACAATATAAGTGTGTTAGGGACAGGAATAAACCCGGGATTTTTGCTAGACACACTTTTGATTGTTTTATCTGCCCCGTTCACAGAAATTAGAAAAATAAAGGCTATTAGGAGTGCAATGCTTTAAAGAGAAGAAAAGCGTTTCAAAAGAAGGTTGGAGTTGGGATGGATGCTGGTGAAGTGGAAAGGTTGGTTAAAGAAGGTAAAATCTCTGGACATGTAGGTTATGCGGAATCTGTGATGCTCGTATGTGATGCATTGAAGTTTAAGCCCGATGTTGTTAAAGAAGGGCAGGAGGTTGTTGCTAAGGACGGCGTTGCCTTGGGTTTGAAGGGTTACGGGGCAGCTATTAAGGGTGATGAGGAAGTTGTTAGAGTGGAATTCCACGCATATTCGAATGCTGATGAGTATGAAGAGGTGATTATAGAGGGTGATAACGCCATAAAGTGGAGGAGTAGTGGAACGAAAGGTGATTTGGGAACCGTATCAGTTTTAATTAATTTGGCTGAATTTATTGTAAATTGTAAGCCGGGTTTAATTAAGATGTCAGACATAATTCCGTTTAGTTCTGTTTTAAAGCATTAGATTATGACAAACTTGAAAAGTAGGAAAAATTTATTCTACCTCAAGCAAGACGTGTCCACAATAACGCAACCTCACCTCGACCTCTAACATAAAAGCTTACAACCATTCCAATTCCTTAGATTTAAACAACTAATCGAACAGAAAAAGATCTTAATTCCTTTGCTTTAGCGAAGGGAATACAGATTCAACCCATTAATCGATTAACTTGGCATACAAACCAAAGTTTATATTCCGAAAATGATAATATAATAACATGGCAGAATATTATGAGCTTAGAGAACTTGAAACTAAAGCCCCAAAACTGTTTGGAATACCTACTGGCACAAAACTTGATGAGATGTTTTACAAAATAGAGAAGGAGGGAGACAAATACGTCAAAAAACCCCTTGGCGGAATACCCCATTTATCGGTTATGAATTTGACTGGTATTCCTGACAGTGGGAAAAGTGTTCTTGCCGAGCAGTTTGCAATTAATCAGGCTAACTCAGGCTACAAGGTTTTGTTCGTCACCGTTGAAAGCCCATCCCACTTTTTGTATACCGCTTTAAAGCAGAAAAGTGAGGCTTTGAATGCAAATTTTGAGAAAGTTGAGAAAAACATAGTTGTAGTTGACGCATCGGAAAATGATGAGTTGAGGGAGAATCCCAAAGCTTTAATGGATACAATGGCTTACGCAATAGGGGAGAAGAAAACTACGAATACGATAATTGACAGTATTACTGGATTGTACGAACACAAAGAAGTTATGGCGAGGCAGATTGTTAGGCAGTTCTTCAATTTCCTCAAAAAGTTTAGACAGACTGGCATATTCGTCTCTCAAAAGCGTTCTGCCCAGGCAAGTGAGAGTGCTGAAGCTGCGGGAGGTTTAGCGGTAGCACACATCGTAGATGGAACGATAGTTTTGGATAAAAAGTTGATTGAGACGAGGTGGGATGTAAGCTTGTACGGATTGCCCATAGGCAGTGTTTTAAGAACAATCAGAATTGACGGTTGCAGATTAACGGGACACGACTCACAAACCTGGGTTTTTGAAATTACAGAGTATGGGATAATCGACATAATCGCTCCACTCAATGAATACATAAAATCGAAAGGTAAATAATAATTATTTTATTTAATTATACCATCTAACCTCTTTATAGCAACTTTGAACTTTAGACCATCAATCTTCCACTCCCTAGTATATCCTTCATCAATTTCACCAAATCTAAGCTTTATTGCCCTCGTTTCATTCTTTATGTAATCCTGCCATCCCTCCACGAGTTTGGCATCCAAGCTAACATAGACTTCGATGAATTCCTCAACATTCAAATCCATCTCCTTTCGCATCTCTTGAATCCTTCTAACCAACTCCCTCGCATACGCCTCTTTTTTAAGCTCATCATCCAACTCAATGTAGAGATAGACGTTCCCTTTAGTAAATTCTGCTTCAACAAACCCATCTGGCAGTTTGTATTCCTTAATCAGCACTTCATCAGCCTTAAATCTCTGCCCCTCAAACTCCACGTACTCTCCAATTTCATCCAACGATTCTATGTGTCTTATGAACTCCTTGGACTTCTCTTTTAATAACGGCCCTATCACCTTATAGTTGGGCTTGTACACAACCTCTTTTTCAAATTTATTGATAACTTTAACCTCTTTAACGTTGCACTGCGATTTTATTATTCTCTCAACCAGCTTTACCGCCTTCGATACGCTTTCATCTTCACTTTCGATGATTAATTTTTTCAAGGGCCATCTCAACTTTCTCCTTGCTTTCTGCCTTGCATTACTTGCTGCCTCAAAGATTTCTCTTGCCAATTCCATCGCTTTTTCTAACTCCTCGTCAATCAAATCTTCAGGCTCAGGAAACTCTTCGAGGAATATTGACTCTTTTGCATCTCTGAACTCCTTTACAAAGTGCTGATAAATCCACTCAGCCAAATAAGGCATGTAGGGTGATATTATCCTCATAGCCTTATCCACAACCCTGAAAACCGTTGTGTAGGCAGCAATTTTCGATGGAGAGTCCCTTTCCTCCCAAACTCTTGGCCTAATAAGCTGGATGTACCATCGGCTGAAATCCTCAACAAAGAAGTTAAAGAATGCCCTAACAACCTTATGCAATTGATAGTTCTCCAAAGCATCCAAGGCGAGTTTGTTAAGGCTTTCAAGCCTTGAAATTATCCATTTATCTTCGATTGCCAATTCAACTTCGTCAATGCTCTTAGCCTTGTACTTGTCAAGGCTCATGTATGTGTATGCAAACCTTATGGCATTCCAGACTATGTTCAAAAGCCTGTTGTAGTTTTTAGCCTCATCCCAACTAAACCTCAAATCCTCCCACAAGGCTGATGATAGAACGTAGAGTCTAAAGCTATCTACCCCAATCTTCTCAACAACTTCCTCAGGCTCCACAACGTTGCCCAAGCTTTTGCTCATTTTCCTTCCATGTTCATCTAAAGTAAAACCGTGCATCAAAACAGCCTTATAGGGGGCTTTGCTGAACGCTATAACGCTTGCACCCAACTGAGAGTAGAACCAACCCCTTGTTTGATCGTGCCCCTCCGTAATAAAATCAGCAGGCCAAAGCCTATTAAATTCATCTTTAAACCTTGGATATGCCAACGTACCCCAAGAGGCAACACCGCTGTCAAACCAGACATCAAAAACGTCTTCAACTCTTCGCATTGTTCCTCCACACTCACAATCAAACGTAACTTTATCAATCTTTGGCCTATGTAAATCCAAGTCGTTCTGCCAATCAATCTCATCAATGTTCCCAACAACCTTCATTTTTTTGCATTTCTCACAAATCCAAACGGGAATTGGAATCCCCCAGTAACGTTGTCTGCTGATGCACCAATCCTTTGCATTGCCAACCCAGTCTTTAAATCTGCTCATCCCAGCCCATTCAGGAATCCACCAGACTTTGTCAATCTCATCAATCATCAAATCCTTAAGTTCGCTAACATTCAAAAACCACTGTTCGGTAGCTCTGTAAATTATGGGACTTTTACATCTCCAGCAATGCCCGTATCTATGCACAATCGTCTCTTCAGCCAGCAGCAAACCCTTGTTCTTCAAATCCTCAATGATGATTTTATTTGCCTCTTTAACACTTAGGCCAGCGTACTTACCAGCTTGCTCTGTAAAAACACCCCTATCATCAACTGGGTTAAAAACTTCCAAGCCAACCTCCGTACCCAGCTCGTAATCCTCCAGACCATGTCCTGGAGCTACATGAACACATCCTGTATTCTCAGCAGTAACGAACTCAGCCATGTAGACAGCATGTTTCCAATTCTTTTGTAATGGCACCTCATCAACCAATGGATGTTGATATCCTAAGCCTACCAAATCTTCGCCAAGCCGAGTCTCAACAATCTCATAAACCTCGTATTCTCCTTTCTCAAGCACACTTTTAGCCAACTCCTTAGCCATTATCAGATACTCTATTCTTCCATCCTTCATCGCCTTAATCTTAGCATACTCCAAAGCTGGATGGACAGCAACAGCCATGTTGGCAGGCAAGGTCCAAGGCGTAGTTGTCCAGATTACTATGTAGGTGTTATCGCTAACGGGAAACTTAACGTAAATGGATGGGTCTTCCTCATCCCAATATTCAATTTCCGCATCTGCCAAAGCTGTCTCACATCTAGGACACCAATTGACAACCATCTTCTTTCTCTCAAGCAACCCCCTTTCATGGGCTTTAAACACGGTCCACCATGCTGCATTGATGTAATCAGCCTTAATCGTCATATACGGATTTTCCCAGTCCATCCAGACTCCAAGCATCTTAAATTGGTCTGTCATTGCCTCTTTGTTCTCCAAAGCGTAATTCATACACTTCTTGATAAATTTATCAATTCCAAAGCTCTCTATGTCCCTCTTAGTCTTGAAGCCTAACTCCTGCTCAACTTTAACCTCTATAGGCAATCCGTGCATATCCCATCCTGGCGTATCTGTTACGTTGTAGCCCCTCATTCTTCTAAATCTCAAAATTGTGTCTTTGATTACCTTGTTCCATGCCGTACCTAAATGTATTCTTCCTGTAGTGTAGGGAGGACCATCAACAAAGTAAAATTTTTTCTTAGACTTGGCAGATTTATCTTTAACGAGTTTGTAAATGTTATTTGATTTCCAAAACTCCTCAATTTCTCTTTCAACATCTTTTGGATGATAAACGCTAGGCATCATGGCAGAGATGCTTTTGGATGTGTTAAAATATTTTATTATCTTTGGTTTAATTAGATTTCCACAAAAGATTTGGAGTTGAAGAATCTAAAAAAGGAAATTAAGCTTGGGCTTAACCAAAAGCAGACTCCCAAACAAGCTCAATTATATCCTTAACCTCGATTTTATCATCCACTTTTTCAGCCTTAACTCCATCTTCAAGCATTATCATGCAGAATGGGCAAGCAACGGCTAATATGTCTGCCCCTGTTTCTGCTGCCTCCTTAGCCCTTTCGTTGTTGACTCTAATCTCTCCTGGGTATTCACTTACAACTAAACCCCCTCCACCACCACAACAGAGTGCTTGTTGATAACTTCTAGGCATCTCAACGAGTTCTATGCCTGGAATCGCCCTCAGTACCTCTCTTGGCAATTCATAGATGTCATTGTACCTTCCAAGGAAGCAGGAATCATGATAAACAACTTTCTTTTCTATTGGCTTTTTCAATTCCAGTTTACCGCTTTTTATAGCATCAAGTATTACTTCCAAAACTAGCTTCACTTCATAACCGTCATACTCGTTTTTGAACGTGTTGTAGCAATGCGGAGAAGCTACAAGTATTTTTTCAACCCCGTATTTTCCAAATGTTTTCTCATTTTCCTCCTTCAAAAGCTGGAACAAACCTTCTTCTCCTGCCCTTCTAACGTCATTTCCACAACAGCCCTCTTCTCTGCCTAAAATAGCATAGTTTATCCCTATGTGATTGAGTATTTCTGCAATCATGTTGCTAACTGGAACGTTTCTGTTGTCGAAGGAATGGGCGCAATCAACAAACCATAACCACTCAAACTCTTGATTTGTTTTGACAGTTGGAACTTCAACGTTTGCCTTCTTGACCCATTGATCTCTCTTGAATTTTCCAACACCCCATGGATTCTTTTGTTTTTGAATGTTTGTCAAGAAATCCCTTATGTGAGGTGGGGCTCTCCCACTCTCAATTGCATCTTTCCTTATTGCAACCATAAGTTCTGTTGGATAAGCCTGCCTTGGACATGTGACAGTACACTGTCTGCATGTCAAGCACCACCAAGTTTCGGGAGCTTCAAGCAATTTCTCCTCCAAACCCAGTTGAACGTATCTAATCAACCTCCTCGGAAAAAGGTGATCTACTGTAGAAACAGGGCAAATAGCGGTGCAGTTTCCACAATTAAAGCATTCAGTAACCGTTTCAGCTCCAAATTCTTCCTTAAAAATCTCAACGAGCTCCAGATTTACCTTTACCATTCTTTACCCTCCGTGATATTTTAATTAATTTTTGCTTACGTTGTAACGCCTCAAATAGCTTATAAATGTTTATATTTTTTTCAAAAGAAAGCTTTAAAATAGGCAGCATAACTAAAATGATTTATAATGTATAATTTTAAATAAAAAGATTCAAAAAAATAAAATAGATTTCAACAACTTTATTCTCCCTCTAATGCCCTTCTCTTGACGTTTAGGAAGTACAGAGCAAAGGGTCTGTAAGCAAGATGGGACCACTTTGTAAAGGGTACTTCTAAGCCAAGCAAGGGAACTGTAAACGCAAGATGGATTGCAAAAGCGTAGTAGGTGGGCAGAGGCAAGTCGAATTGCATGAATATGCGCACGAGAAAGCCTGTGAACACCGTTAACCACAGCAAGATCAAAAACATCCAGTCTGTGGAGTGTGAATACTGGTGTATGGGCTCTTCTTTTTTCAATCTGCCAATAATTGCCACAGTCGTAGCGTACAGCATAGCTACCGTGGCGTATGTCCACAAGATTTTCGCGGGATGCCATGCTGGTGGTGGGTTGTTCGTTAATGACCAGAAAGTGAGTATGTCAACCTGAACCAAAATGAACGCTGCGGTGTATCCAGTCATCAAAAGCCAATGCTTTAACCAGAGAGATTTGTTTTCACAGAGCCTTAGTCTAGCTTGGATGGCGAAATGCTTGATTAAAGTTCCTAATTCTTGGATGTATAGTGAAAACGGTGCTTTTGTATCGCCCATTATAAACTTGTGCATGCGGTAAACGTTTCCAAGAAGTATAACTGCCAAGATTGTGCCAAAAACATATCCTGCAGGATGCACGATTTCTGCTGGGGCAAAGGTTTCCAATTCTGTATGGTCAGTAACTATTGGCCCATGGAGCAAGTACACAATAAATAAAGTAGCAAAAAATAAAATTCCAACAGATAAGAATTTCCAAGTTGTTGAGGTGTAAAGCCTTTTTGATAACCCTGTCCAGTCATAAACCGTTGTTAAGTACCTCCTCACAGACATCATTAGCTCTCCGGGATTTGCTTGTCTTGGGCACGTTTGCTGACACTCACCACAATAGTAGCAAAGCCAAGGTTCCACTGAGCTTCTTATCTTGCTCTCCAATCCCAGTTGCAAATATCGAATGAATTTCCTTGGGAACTGCTCCTCATTTGTTGAGAGGGGGCAGATAGCTGTGCAATTTCCGCAATTAAAACACTCGTACGTGGTTTCTGCACCGAATTTTTTAAGCTTGGCAGTAAAATCCACATTAAGCCTCATTCTTCTCCCCCTCATCCTCTTCAACCAGCTTGTACGTGTAATACCCTTCTACCTCTTCAACTTCCTGAATTTCGCCGTACTTTCTTAAGGAAAACAGATACCAAACGACCTCGTCAGACCTGAGATTTGTTTCTTGAGCAATTTGCGGGATCGTTTTTGGTCCGGATTTCAAAGCACCTTTTATCGCCTTTATGATTTTTCTCTGATCCTTTTGCCTCTCGAGATTTTCCTTTGGTGGTTTTCTCGTCTCTCTGAGCATTTGAACTGTAAGCTTCTTCTTAGCCTTTCCCTTCTTTCCCTTCTCTTCCTTCTCCGTCATTCTTCCACCTCTTCAAGCATGGCATCGATTTGAGCCCTCAACTGATCGTAGGTGTATCCTCTTAGGTTTATTGCCTCTTCAGGACAAATTCCTGCGCAGGCTCCACAACCTCTACATGTAGCTTCAATAACAAAGGCTTTCTTCTCCCCATTGACATCCTTTAGTTCAATTGAGCCAAACATGCATTCTTCAACACAGTCACCACAACCTGTACACTTTTCTGCATCAACCTCCACGATGAAGGGATCTAATTCTGTGTAACCCCTCAGCAAGTACGTAGAGGCTTTTGCTGCAGTTGCTGAGGCTGAAGCTGTAGCTTCAACTGTATCTTTTGGCGCCTGACAAGCTCCAGCAATTAATACACCGCCAATTGCTGTTTCTACAGGCCTTAACTTTGGATGGACTTCCTGCAAAAATCCATCCATGCTGTATGGAACTCTCAACATCGAAACGACTTCTGTCTTTCTTGGCACCATTCCAACTGATAGCACAACCATGTCAACTGGAATCTCAATCTCTTCTCCAAACGTAAGCTGATCCTTGACCTTAACAATTAGCTTGTCTCCACTTTGAGTTATCTCTGGTGGCTCATCTGGTGAGAATTTCAGAAACACCGCACCGTTCTTCGAAGCTTCTTCATAGTACGTTTCGTATTTACCATAGGTTCTTATGTCTCTGTAAACGTGGAACGTTCTTACACCAAATTTTTGATTTGCAGCTAATGCAGCATTAATAGTTGCTGTACAGCAGTATCTTGAACAATACTTGTGCTCGCCCTCCCTTTCTCTACTTCCAACACAGTAGATAAATGCAACATCCTTTATTTCTTTGCCCTTGTATTCAAGCTTCCCATTGCTTAATGCCAAGAGTCTTTCGAATTGAGGAAGCGTTACAACATTGTCAAACTGTTTATAGCCGTATTCACCCTCCTTAGGCTCATATGGATCAAACCCGGTTGCGAAGGTTATTATGCTTGCTTTTATTTTCTTTCTTTCAGGTTTTTGATCTAAATCAATAGCATCACCGCACACGTTGACACATTCACCACACTTGTTGCATGCATTCATGTCAATTGCTGGCAACTCTGGATAGGCGTTTGGGTAAGGATAGTAAATAGCTTTCCTTTTCGTCATTCCGTAGTTAAATTCATCTAAAACCTCTATTGGACACTTTTCAATTGCTTCATCAAATTTGTCGCACTCCTTTACGACGTATCTTGGGTTAATCTGAATTTCAACTTCAAAGTTGCCGATAAATCCCTCAATTGAAACGACCTCGGCATTTGTGTACAAATGAATGTTTGATTTTTCCTTCTTTAGCTCCTCAACAAGCTCATCGATCAACTCGGTTCCAATTTTTCCTGATGGATAAGCCCCGTAGCCTTGAGCAATTCTACCACCAACAAACGGTAGTTGTTCGACCAAATGAACCTCAATTCCAAGTTTAGCCAAATCCAATGCTGATCTAATTCCAGCGATTCCAGCTCCTATAATCAGAATTTGCGGTGGCATATCTATCCTTATCGATTCCAACGCTCTTGCTTTGCTGACCTTTGCAATTCCTGATCTCACCAACCTTATCGCCTTCTCAGTTGCTCCTTCGGGATCGTGTTTATGTGCCCAAGCGGCATGCTCTCTTATGTTTATGTGCTCAAAGAGGAATGGGTTTAAGCCTGCCCTTGCCAGAACTTTTCTGAACGTTGTTTCATGTAAATGAGGTGAACAAGAAGCAACTACAACTCCGTTCAATCCAAGCTCCTTTATATCATCTTCAATCATTTGTTGTCCTTGATCAGAACACATAAACATGAATTCTTTAGCAACTGCAACGTTTGGAAAGTTTTGAACAGCTTTGACGACCTTGTAAACATCAACAACATCTGAGATGTTACCTCCG
This sequence comes from Archaeoglobales archaeon, assembly GCA_003662995.1. Lineage (GTDB taxonomy): Archaea > Halobacteriota > Archaeoglobi > Archaeoglobales > Archaeoglobaceae > B5-G16. The sequence continues at coordinate 5,769 of QMZC01000043.1, read as the reverse complement.
CAATGGCAAACGTAAACTCCTATTTTGTCGTTAACCATTCCCTCACCTCACTACAACTTTGGCTCCAACTTCATACAGGTAATCTATACACTGAATCGCAGCAGCATTAGCTTCAGCCACAGAATCTGGAATGTCTTTCGGACCTGCAGCACATCCAGCAACAAACACACCCTTAACGTTTGTTAAGACCGGATTTGTATTCTCACTGACAGGCTTTATGAAACCGAATGGATCTAATTCAATTTCCACATTCTTAAACGCTTTAACAACTTCGGAGTTCGGTGTTAAACCAATGGATAGCACAACCATATCGTATTCTTCTTCCTCAATCGTTCCATCGTCTATGTTCTCAACCCTAACAACCAGATTTCCATCCTCTTTTTCCGTTATTTTTGCAACCTTACCTTTAACAAACCTTATTCCCATGTCTTCAGCCATGTTGTAGAATTCCTCAAATCCTTTGCCAAATGCTCTGATGTCCATGTAGTATATCGTGACATCAGCCAAGGGCAATGCTGATGTGAACAGAATTGCCTGCTTTGTCGAGTACATGCAGCAAACCCTCGAACAGATTGGAAAATCTAAGGATTTATCTCTTGAACCCACACACAACACGTATGCTATTCTGTCAGGCACCTTTCCATCTGAAGGTCTCAAAACCCAGTTGTATGGACGTGATGGAGCTAACAACCTCTCCATCTCCAATGCATGTATGACGTTCTTGTATCTACCATATCCATACTCTTTTTTGAGGCAAGCATCGAATGGTTTAAAGCCGGTGGCAATGATAACTGCTTTGACCTCCTCTTCAACAACCTCTGGTTGCTGCAAAAAGTCTATCGCATCGGTTGGGCAAGCCCTCTCGCACCTCCCACACATTACGCAATTATCCAAATCGATCAACGCCTTTCTTGGAGATGCCATTTCAAACGGTATGTACGCAACTTTCCTTCCAATCAGCCCATACTCGTATTCTTTCGGCACAAAAATTGGGCATGCAATTTCACACCTCTGACACCCTATACAGTCATCAACTTTAACGTATCTGGGCTTTTTCAGTATTTTAACCCTAAATTTTCCCTCACCCTCTTTGTATATCTCTTGCACTTCGCAGTAAGTCATTATAGTTATGTTCGGATGATTGGCTGTTGCTGCCATCTTTGGAGTAGTAATACATCCAGCACAATCAAGAGTTGGAAATACCTTGCTCAATTCGATCATCTTACCCCCAATACTTGGGGATTTTTCAACTAAAAGCACTTGATACCCTGCATCAGCCAGTGTCAGCGAAGCTTCCATTCCTGCAATTCCTCCACCAATAACCATAACATCGTAACTCATTCAACCACCCCTAATAAACAAAAAATTAATTTGGATTTACGTTGTTTTTATCGGTCCTAAAGATTGCAAAGTTTCATTGAGGTCTTGAATTTGCCTCCTTAAAGCCTCAACGCATGTGCTACAAATACCAGCAACCTTAAATCTCTCCCTCTCAATTCCATTCTGCTCAAGCAATTCGTAAGCCTTCTCAGCCCTCTTTGAAGTTTTTTCTATGCAAGCCTCGCCCATAAATGGACAATCGTCGCCACTTGATGCTACTAGAACTCCGTCAAATCCTTTTTTGAAAGCGTATAAAATCAAATCAGGTCGGAGTAAACTTGAACATGGAATACGGATGTAATATGTGTTCGAGGGATACTCTGCCTTTGTTAGGCCTGCTGCATCGGCAGCTCTGTAAGCCATTTCAGCGGCAAAAATTAAAATTTTGGGTCTAAAATCATCTCCTGTCATTTTTGTTTCACTTTTTCTTTCTGACAAACAGTCTGTCGTATCCGCCCTCTTCTATGTAACCCAAAAACTCATGCCCCATTTTCTTGCACAAAGCCGGCAAATCTCTTCTTGTTCCCTTGTCTGAGGATAACACTTCAAGAATTCCTCCGGCAGGGACTTTCGTCAAGGCTTTCTTTGCTTCAAGCATTGGTCCTGGACATGATTGACCTCTGGCATCCACAACCAAATCTGGTTTCAAGTTCTTCAATTCCTCCACATCCATTTCAACCACCTCCAATTTAAACTTCCAAAAAACTTCCTACATTTACAGCTCAATTTCTGAAACTATCCTATGTAGTATGTATAAGTTGATTTCTTAGCAATCTCATGCCACTCAAAAACACCAGTGATATCATCTACGAGATCGTCAAAAGCTTCTGTGGTGTTTGCACCCCACTGCTCGGCTGCTGTTGAGCATACTAATATCTCAAGAAGCCCCTCCTCCTTTGCCTCTTTGAAGAGTTCATACCAAGAGGCTGTGCCCGCTCTCTTCATCTCCTTGATTACAGATGCTGCATGCTCTTTATACTCAGGTGACCAAAAAGCGTTTTCATCGAATTGATCCAATTTGCTTATATTCTCTTTTAGAAACGCCCAAGCACCCCACGTTTGTAGGAATATGACTACTTTTGCCCCCATCATTGTTGCCCCTGTAATAAGAGAAGAGAGGTTCTGCAGTGCATCCACCGTCCCTTTATTCAAAACAACTGCCACAATTTCCTGCTCTTCGCTCATGTTCGGTATTAACTGCAAGATATATTTTAAGTTTTTGCATTTTTTGGGCTGTTTACAAAAACGAATCAATACATTTTTTGCCATGCAATGGTGTTTTTTAGATTATTTAAAGTTTGACTTAAGATTCTTTGAAAAACAAAATTAAAGTTGTAAAAGTTTATAAATTAAGACAGCAATAAATGCCTCTATGACAAGAATTGCAATTTTGTGCTGTGAGAACATTAGAGACAAAAGCTGTATTGCTTGTGCGAAATGCTTTAAGGCAATAAATGAGAAAGCTGGCACATTTAAATTGATTGAGGATGGCATCGAAGTTGTTGGGATCTTAGGTTGTGGTGGATGCCCAGGGTTACACATGCCCAAGATCAATTTGTTCGAGACATGTCTTGAATCCTTGAACATGGATTTCGATAAACTGTTTATAGGGACTTGCATCATAACAGCAATTGATTTTGGAAACTGTCCTATTGAAGACTATGTAACTCTAAAAACTATGTTGGAAAATAAACTTGGTAAAGAAGTGGTTTTGGGCACCCATCCTTGGTAATTTATTTTATTTAATTTTTATTATTTAATTTTTATTCTTACGTCTTGTCTTTTGTTTTTGCTCATGCTACAACTACAAGTTCATTTGTTTGTAGTGGCATGAGCATCTCAGCAAAACTTAAACTTAAAATAATTTACAAAGCCTTTTTCAGATGATGGGAATAAAATTAAAAATGAATTCAGATGCGGCAAACATCTACAAAAGAATTTGCAGGATGATAAGCAGTAAAATTAAATTTGATGAGAGCAAAAATTTGCTCAACAACTTTTATCCCACTAACAATGTTAAGGAAATCACTAATAGGCAGAATTATTTAAAAAGAATGTTTGATAAAATTGGAGATATAAAAATTGGATTTATAAAGTCGATTAATTTCAATTTTAAGCGTTTGAACGACAGAATACTCGTAGTAAGTGAAGACGAACTCAAAGATGCATTAGAATTAAATTTATGTGATGTAGATACAGAGCCAATAAAGGGCTATCCCCTTGTTTTATCCACTCAGGGATTTGGAATTGATGTAGATGACATCAGCGTTTTTGAAATCTCCCCAGAAACAATCGTTCAAACGTTGTACAACAATAGAGATGTTTTGGTAGAAGTGAACAGAATAATGGGCAGTTTAAACAAAACCAGCGTTGTTCAGAATATTTTGTTAGAGATTGAGAAAATAGAGGATGTTTTTGAGAAACAGAGGTTCATTGAAGATATTGATGAAATGCTCCAGTCCAAACTTTCTGAGATTAAAAAGGCTATAGAGGATAAAATAAAGGATGAAAAGATTGTTTTGAGTGGAAGGGAGATTCTTGATTATCTTTCAAACAAAAAAAGTCCAAAACTTTCAAAATTTGAGGAATACGCAATCGAGGAGATAATGAAAGCTGAAAGAGACATCTGCAAAAAACTGGGTGTTAATGCAGAGGTGCTTTCGAAGGAAATTTTTCCAGAAATTAACTTCAGAGAAGTTGAAAGATTGAAAATTGAACTTGAAAAAGAGTTTGTTGTTGAGAGGTACTTAAAATCGAGGGAGATCGTAAGGAGAATTAAAAATTTATTGCCAGAGCTTGAAGAAGAGTTAAGGTTGGTCTATGAAGTTGAACTTGTTAGGGCCTTAAAGGAGTTTTTCAGTTGCTACAACTGGTGTTTTCCATCCTTCAACAACAAAATATCATTTGAAGTTGCGTACAATCTCTTCATCCAGAATCCACAGCCCATAAGTTACTTTATCGATGCAGAAGACGTGGTTGTGTTAACGGGAGCTAACAGCGGTGGCAAAACGTCATTACTTGAGTTGATCGCACAAATCCAACTTTTAGCCCAAATGGGTTTACCAGTTCCTGCAAAGAATGCCATGATTGATGTGGTTGATGAAATATTCTTCTTTAAGAGAAAAAAGACAGCGTACAATGCAGGAGCGTTTGAATCGACATTGAAAAGCTTTACTTCCGCATTAGTTAGTGATAACAAAAAATTAGTCTTAATAGACGAATTCGAGGCGATAACTGAGCCAGGAGCGGCGGTTAAGATAATATCGGAGTTCTTGAGAATGGGGTATGAAAAAAGATTTTACATGATTGTCGTTTCCCACATGGGTGAGGAACTGAGGCTGAATTTGGATTTTGTCAGGGTTGATGGCATTGAAGCTAGGGGTTTGGATGACAATTTAAACCTAATCGTTGACAGACAGCCAAAGATTGGGATTGTTGGCAAAAGCACACCAGAGTTGGTTGTTGAAAGGCTGTTTAGACTCAGCAAGGGAAAAAGAAAGGAGATTTTGAAGAGAATTTTAGAAGTTTTTGGAGATAAGAGTGGAGATGATAGGAGCTAATGCTGAACCTTAGATCCTCCTCAACATGAATGTTATGGCAAATAGTAGGACAAAAAACGGTGCAATGAAAATCTGTTCTTCCCCCTTCAAATAAAACAGATAGGTTGGATGATAGCATACGTTTAAAAAAGATTTGTAGAAGAATGTGAGGGATTTAATCATCGTATCACCATAAGCTATCACCAAATTGTAAGGTTCAAATTCAACTTTATTTAGTTTAGCCCAGTAATATGCATTCATACCATTCAAGACGATTAAAAAGGCGAAAAATATCGAGAGCTCGTACTTTTCCATTCTCTTTAAACTAAATATTAGGGAGATCAAACCGATGACAAAGAAGGTTGTGAGCCACACCATTACGCTTGCAGGATACCCATAACCCATCTCACTCGCCAATTCCACAGCTCCTGGCATAATCAAGGTTGCCAAAAACAGATTAAGAAACACAAACCTGTCTTCATGTTTCTTAAAAGATGCAAGAACGATGAATAATGCGTAAATGTAAGCAAAGGCCGTGAATATTGCTGCTAGATTAACGAAATTGGGGAAAGTGGTGGAAATAAGATGGAATATAAAAACAATGACAACCAATATTGCAAGAAGTGCAAGCATGAGATAAACTTTTTAGATTACTATAAAAATATTTTCATCCCAATGTGAATGTTCTCCTTTGGTCAATAAACTTATTATTCATCACATCCACACTCAAACATAAGTTATGCAAGCCGAAATCAACGATTACGATTTCCCACCTTACCGCCCCCCAAGTGAGGCTGGAAGTTATTTGGTTAGAGTGATCAGGGGTTGTACATGGAATAGGTGTTTGTTT
>QMZC01000042.1 GCA_003662995.1 Archaeoglobales archaeon | reverse complement strand
TATATAACCCTCTACGGCGAGAGCTGGTTTGACAATCAAAAGAACTGCTACAATTATTAGGAGAGCTTTCAGTCTCCCATTCATCCTATCACCTTAACTATGATTGAAGTTACTTTATTATTATATATGTGTAATGTTTTCTAAAGTAATCTCACACGGGACTGTCAAAATAAGAAAAAATAAATAACATAGATACAATCTATGCAGTCCACAATCTACCAACTAATAGAAGAAATCGAAGCTACAAAAGTCTCTCGGAGGAACAAGAAAGATGTGAAGATTAAGATATTATCAGCTTTATTATACTTTTTTGGACTTTCTCTCAGGAAGACAAGCAAATTCATGTCTCTTTTCGAAGAATTAAGCCATGAATCTGTAAGAACCTACTATCACAGGCTGAAAAAGGTGATAAAGCTCCCAAAGAAAAAGGAGAGAAAGCTTATCGCTATTGACGAGACCAAGTTAAAGCTTGAAAACAGGCAGATCTTCGTCTGGAGTGCTAGAGATGTGGAAACAGGTGAGATTCTCTTTGTCTGGGCTTCTGATGGCAGGAGTAGCTTTCATGCTTATGTTTTCCTTAAAGAGGTGTTGAGGTACTGTGAAAATAAGCCTGAAGTTGTTGTTGACAGAGGTTTCTGGTACATCTGGGCTTTGAAAAGGCTTGGATTGAGATATGAACATGAGACGTTTGGAAGAAGAAATTCCATAGAGAGTCTGTTTTCACAGCTTAAGGAACGAAGAGGTTTCATAACAGATTTCTTTACAGAAGTTCATTTGAGTCTGTTCAGAGCTGGCTTGAGAGCTTTATGGCCTTCTATAATTATTGGAGGGTGGTTATGTTGACACTCTCATCTCACACATGATTATGACATCGTTTTCTCATTCAAAAAGCGTTGAAGCTTACGCCGTTCGTTTACTCAGCAGAATGGATCTTTTAAGCACACGGATAAGTTCTCTTGCTAACCTCTCTCCGTTTGCAGCACATCCGTAGGGAAATGCGTCTCTTGCAGCATCAAACAGGTAATCTGCTGAATTCCGAGTCTTCTGCGTCATGTAAAAAGATAAAGCCAGCCTCAACGATAGTCCGCAAACCTTTCCGTTTATCAGGCAAACTTCGGGAAAATTGATGTAGTACGTTTCAGTTTCAACACCAATTGAGATCGGTAAATCAGAAACTTCACCCTTAGCCTTGTAGACCACACTATTTTTTATTCGGTTTAAGTATTTTCTACAATCTTCTCTCACCTCATCGTAAATACATCTCTCAGATCTGAGTACTGCAAGAGCCGCTTTTTTTACCTGTCCGTATTTTAATGAGGCTGCAAGAACACCGGGCTTTATTTTTTCAACAACGTCAAAACATTCATTGCAGATCTCCCTTTTTCTGTTCAAAAGGCTGAAAGTTTTGGCATGCTCCTCTTCCACCATCGTTTTTAAAGTGAGGTGCTTTGAGACAGCTTCAGCCATTTTAAGCAAAAATAGAAGAAAAGAATCTCTCGCAAATACTGTGTAGGCGTATGAGAGTGCTATTCCATTCACCACAACCTCTATTCTATTATCCAGAGCCTTCGCATCAATCAGTTTGTTCTCCACAATATCCTGGGTAATGTACCAGATGTCTCCCCGTCCCGGATACAATTCTATTTTCGATTTGTTGTCCGGCAGCATGACTGTCCTCCTCTTCTTTTTTAGCAAACCCATGTTAACGAGATTCTCAAGGCATTTATCAAAATTCTTAACACGGGCAGCTCTTTCAACGAAACAGTCTGCAGCCTCCTTCAGCCTGCAAGCAGCCTTAAGAACTTTGATGTTATCGAGGTGTTCCCGTTGTTTGGCGACATAGGCGAGCATGAAAAGGGCTGATGTGGTTGTAAGACTAACAAATTTGAAAGGGATTAATTTTTCTGCATAGTCTTTATATCCCAGGACAATCCTTGTTGCAACACCATTTCCGTTTTCCACATTCATCCGTACATATTTTTCTATTTCGAAATATGTATTTTATCACAAATATCTTTTTATGATTCCATAAGTTTTGCTGGTTGATTCGAAATCTCCACGTAACAACTGGTAATTTGAAATCGAACAAATCTATTTTTATTTTTGAAAGAATCATGGGGTTAAAGGGGTTCAAAGTAGATGAACATCGGTCATACGATTTTAACCAAATACTGTAACGTTTAATAAAATTCTACATAGCATTTCAATGACTTTCAGAGGATTGATGTCACTATAGCTCACTACACAGGTGATTAAAATATTAATTAAATCTAATTGCAATCTCTATTCTGCCAGTACTCTGCATACTTCAGTTTTTTAAAAATTGTCCAGTCTTTAATCATTATGTTAGTTTTAATTTAAAAATACAATAAATAAAAACACATTTTCGAACTCTCGATTTTTTATAGACTTTTTTAAACATTAAAGTTTTAATTTTGAAGGAAAGTATCAATGTAATTTAAATGAGCGATTCCGAATTAGGATTTAATAATTTAAACCGACGATGATTTACCGAGTAGGCAAAAATAGAGCTTTATATAAGCTGTTTATCTACCCTATATTTTTATTGGGAAGAATACAGGGAAGTAGATGTGGGTTGAACGCTTCAGAATTAAAAATTGTTGTGTTTCTTGAGTTTATAAAGTTTAATAAAATTTTACAGCCATTTAAAAAGAAGCTCTCTCGTAAATATCCAGTTTGGAAATAAAATTATAGAGCCGAGATCTGTTCCGAGTTCTATCCTACCCATAATTTCGCCTACCCAACACCTAAAATTGCCCGTCCAAATTCCAGCTTTTCTACATGTCAAGTTGCCCAACCGTTGATGCATAAGGTTGAGTTGGTCATGGCCAAAAGGTTAGATCCATCAATTAACAGTCGTTGATGAAAGCATTGGTTCTGCTTTTCCGTTTTAAAATTCTCCCAGCTGCAATACAGCCCAACCTTTCCATGTTATCCCCACATAATTGCAGCTACAACATCATCCACATGTATAATAAGAGGCTCCTTCAATGTTACCCCCCACATAATTGCAACACAGTCCAACACCCAAGCATTTACTATTTCTTCCTATCAGCATTCACCTGCTTCTTCTTGGCTGTAATATTATTTTCAGCAGCCGTGACATATGCACTTTCAGCATTCACCTGTTTCTTCCACCTATGCAGATACAGGTACATATTATCCTCCCTCCACGGTTGCCGTGATCTCCTTTGCAATCATCGCCAACATCTCCCATCATCCACCCTACTTTTCGAAATGCTCTTTAGGCGGTTAATAGCCTATACTCCATCTAAATTTGCCCATCCAATCTCTTGATATTTTATGCCACCGTAATCTGCTCATTGCAGACGTTAAGTCAACCACCTCTTAATCGATTATTGGCCTATAATTTTGGTGACAGGGTGAACTACTCCGTCGTTAATGGTGTAGCTTTCTACTCCTCAGAGAAGACTTGTCTCGTAATCACCTTAGCCCAAAAACTGGGGACTTCCTGCACCTTGAAAGTTAAACTCCTAATAGCCTGACGCCAGCTTGATAAGCAGGTCTCTAACATTTTGCTAGAAATCAATACAACTGCTTTTTGTGCCAGCTTCAGACCAAGTCATACCTCTCTCACAATGCCGATCTTGTTTTTAGGGATGACGGCTTTCTCATTATTCAAATCTAAATGTTATACTTTCTTTCATAATGCAATGCTGATCTTACATACATTTTTCTATCTTCGTGCAGACCGCTATATCTTGATATCTCATGCTGGAATGTTCATGATTCGACGGATTAAATGCCAACTCCAGATATGGTGCTGGAGTTTTTAACCCCAACTTGTTTCTTAAACGCTGTTGTTTTTTGCTGCCATGCTACCTGCTGACTCAGGTGTTGTTTAATCCCAACCTCTCTCCTAAACGGCAAAGTAAAACCATTTAGAGCGGTTGTAGAGGCTACGCAGGGTATTTAAGGGAGCAACTTCTTTCCATGCAAACGGCGAATTAAAACATCGGTAAGCGTTGACGTTGAACTGTTCTCTTGGAGCGACTGTCATTTGTCCGGAATACTTTAATTGTCCCTGCAAGGTAAAACCATACATCCTTACAAGCTTAACACCCCAAGCTTACCTTTCTGTTCAGCTACTGTACTTCGGTAGTATCGGAAGCCGAATTACAGATGGTATTGAACAATCTAGCAGCATAATCCGAAAGCCAAAACCAGCATGTGGGCTGGAATCGCAGCATGAAATTGAGCAATTCAGCAGCATAATCTTAACACTCCAAGCTTATATTGCTATTCAGTTACTGTGCTAATACCAGCTCCAGCACACCTTCAATTTACAAGCTTAACACCTCTAGGCTTACACTTGCTATCCAACGCTTTGAGCAATCTGACAGCCAACCACCAGCTTAATTGGTACTAAATGCCTTAAGTTTTGCAACTATAGTTTTAAAGCATGATATCGAGATTATTTCAGATCTGCAAAGTTTAGTCTTTTTTACATAAGAAATTCACTCTCTCTAAGTGGAAACCAGTTTCGGCTACGCAATGATCCTCACATACCTACACCTGAGCTTACAAAAGAAATCTGCCCTCTCCCCGCCTCAGTTTACAGCTTTTTATTTCCTTTTCTCGGTTTATCAGCCAAACCTATCACCTCCCACAAGTATCGGTTTACAGCTTTTTGATTCTAGGCGAAGAGTGAGTAGCATGTTCACTTTCAAAGATGTTAGAGATATCGAAGCTGGAAAAAGAAAGCCTACTTTCAGCAGAATATTCACTTTCAAAGATGCAGCTTGGAACATTCCAATTTCAGCAAGTGAGATTGTCAGAATTTAGCAATCATTGTTTAAACAATCTAAGAACAATATTCCAATTTCAGCAGAAAGTAGATAGTATGTCACAAAATATAGAAGTTGCATGGCACACAGTCAAAATCACAGAGAACTGTCTAGAAGTTTCTAGGTTGCCAACTGCTGCAATCTCGTACATCCTGCATTATCCGATCTTGCTTTATTTATCTGCATGCCCCTTAATTAAATTGCTTGCATATCAATCAACTAAACCCAACATTTATAACTGCATCCCCTTTGTGCCGCTATACCATAACTTCTAACTACCTCTTTGTGCTAATTACTCTTCTGTTTAACCAACAAACCACCTACAGTCTTCACTTGCATGCCCAATGTGCTAATTACCATTCATTCAAAATTATGTTGTCCTTCATTCAATTATTACGTAATTGTATGTTTGCACCTGCATTTAGCAAGTTGCGAGGTTTTCTGGCTTATCAGAATTTTGAAGGGGTAAGCATGGATAGTTTTGAGCGACTTTGGGCAAGTTCGGAAGCCAGATTCTCATCAGCTGATTTACTGTGAAAATGTGTTGTGATTTTACAATTTTATTTTCCCGAGTTGGAGAGTCTTCACAATGTAGGACCACGTCTGAGGGTGAGTGGTTCACATAGGCTTTCATCATAATTTCAGAATTGGCTGGAAGCTTGCCTATCAAGGCGAGGAGGAGACCAGATCTTTCATAACCCTTATATTATGTAAGTAAGATTAGCATAATAGATGAGAATCCTCCTTTACAGACTCCTATCAAAGTTTCCGTTTAATTTCTCGATATTTAAAACAGCTAAGTGCATTTACAAGTATTTAGACAGTAAAATAACCTGCGACGAACTTTTAAGCGTATGTAAAACTAACGATGTTAAGGCTTTAGTTGACTACCTAATTGAGCGAAGAGATGGTAGATTTAAAGAGATCTTAGCTAATAGACCCGAATTACTTCACTTATCCAAATATACCGGATTTTGGAGAGACGTGATAGCAAATTACCCAGAAAAAAACCTTTGAAGTTCTCGAAAAGCTCGATTTTATTGAAGATGCAAAAGTTATGGCAAAATCACTTGATGGTGGTGTAATAGCGCTGGATGTAGAGATTAGTTTGGGTAGTCGATCTATTGAAGCTGGCGGCATAGTTTTTTGTGATAACGATCGATTTGTGACCTTTTACTTCAGTAGAAGCGACATTGATAAATTTTTAAAGCTTCTCGTAGAAGTGATATCTAAATCAAGCGCTATTCTGGTCGGACACGGCATTTTAAAGCATGACTTGAAATTTTTGAGAGAGGTTTATGACATTGATTTAAAAAACAAGGTAGTGGACACACTTTACCTTCACTGCTTAGTTGAGCCCGGATCAAAACCAAGATCTCTCTCAATGTTAATACCCCATAAAGAACATGACCCTGTAGAAGACGCAAAGGCGAGTTTGACATTACTCAAGCGTTTAGTTGAAAAGCTTAGACAGTACGAACTCGAAAAAGAGGCGAAAGAGTTGTTGGAAGGTAACCCGTACCTATCTGGCTTGCCCCACATCATCGATAAAATTGGATGTGCATACTCGAGTTCCATATCTGAGAACTACGGCGAGCAACTTGTTCGGGGCGTTGAAGACAAAAGAGAGTTGTTCGTTGTGGTCGATTGGAAGGGTTTGTCAAATCCGTGGTCACCCTACATCGTTGATCCAGCGTCGCACTCTGCCAAAGATGTCTGGCAGAAAGCTGCTGTGTTCTCTGCTATGTGTGCAATTCGTGACTCTAAATGTGGGTATGGCGATCCAAATACGTTTAGGAAGACATGGATCAACGACGAAGATACACAAAAAGCAATTTTAGAGATTTCAAAGGTCGTTAAAAAGAGAGAATTACCTAAAATGTCGATCGAAACGCTACCAGAATACGTTCCATTTCTAACAGGTAAATTTGACAGAGTAATACTTTACGATGGTGAATTGATACTGTCAACAGCTTCCAATCTAGAAGATTTCTTTAGATTGTCTGATACAGTCTTGGCATACATATCCTTAGCGAAAGCATTTTCAGAGATATCCGAAACTATGCAGATCGATCTCATTACATTCGTGGATTCAAAATTTAAGCCTGTGTTGCTGCTTCCAGAATCATCGTCGCAAGACCCACTGAACATAGCATCGAACGTTGCCGGCCTGATGGACATCATCGACTTACCGGCCATCGTTTTGGTCAGTAGCGACTATGAAAGATCTGTTGCAATACGGACTTTTTGCGATTTCTGTCCAACTTACGTGGACGACAAAGGTTACAGTTCATCAGCTTTTAGGTTGGCTATAGAGAATGAAGGAGTAGCAATTACGAGCTCATTTGAAAGGGTACCATCAGGATTCAAGTCATTAGTCGTGTTCTCGGACCAAAGTATAGTAAAGACTGTTAAAGGTCGTACTTGGGCTGAAAAGTTAGCTTACGGTTTTATGAAGGTGTACGGCATAGCCAGAAAGATCGAAGCTAATAAAATTGCCTACTTATCTTTTTCTTCAGGAATGTTTTCGGACTTCTTACGCATACCAGACTTCGGAAAAATACTTGTTGCTGCAGATAAAAAGACTTGTAGGAGAGGAAAGCCACGTAGTGATGTTTTTGTTCGAGTATGGAACTCTGTTGAAGAGGCTGTCAAGTATGCTGAAAATATTACGGAAAAAGTGTGGAGATTTCGCTACAGACCGTATCAGAGAAAAGCTGTAGCATTCCTCCTATCGGCGTATTCGCTAAACAGATCGAAATCTCCCTTCGGTGTAGTCGTTTTACCCACCGGTTCTGGAAAAAGTGTAATTTTCCAGTCCGCCGCCATCGCTTTACATAAACTAACTGGCGCTGTAACGATAGTAGTCTCACCTCTTCAAGCCTTAATCCACGATCATGTGGAAGGATTAAAGAGAAAGGGAGTAAAAGTGGCCAAAATAGACAGTACTATAAGTTCTGAAGAGAGATTTAAAGCAATTATGGATGCGATCTCCGGAGACATCGTGTTACTGTATGTAACTCCAGAAAGGTTTGAAAGAGATGAATTGAGGGTAATCCTTAGTTGTGGAAATGTTGGTTTCGTGATACTTGACGAAATTCACTGCCTGAGCATGTGGGGAAGCACGTTTAGGCCCAGCTATAAGTATATGGCGAGAATGATAGCTTCAGAAAGTAAGAATAGATTTTTGCCCATATATGGTTTCTCGGCAACCTTACCAGAGGATGTTCGCATTGATGTGCTCACGGAGTTGGGTATTGACATCTCGAAATTTCGAGAAGTCGAAATAGATTTCGATTCTGACTTTACTCCAGACGATGTTCAAATCTTCGCTGGTAATTTGGCTCTGCGAGGTCCTGCAACGAGGCCAGAAATAAAAATAGGCGTAATACAGGCCAAAAATGACGAAGATAAGCTCAGGAAGGTTGTTAACACAATTAAACAGTTGAGGGACACTTTAGACAAGAAAGGGGAGCCTTGGATTGGACTGGTTTTTGCATCTTTTGTGAGGTCACCCATCATACATGAGAATGTGGACTATATTGCTAAGTCGATTTGGGAAGGTATAGGGGAGGAGGTCTTGTACTTCCACGGGCAAATGGATCCAGATGAAAAGGCGGATGTTATCAGCAAGCTTGAGAGAGCCGTAAGGTTGTCAAGCAAGCCTAGGATAGTTGTCGCTACAAAAGCCTTTGGCATGGGTGTGGATCTGCCAAACGTTAGGTTCGTTGTACACGCCCACGTTTCACAGTCTCTGGAGGAGTACTATCAAGAAATAGGACGAGCAGGGAGAGACCGAAAAGACAGTTACGCTGTAACAGTCTTCTCTCCAGACGATTTTGACGAGAAAAGGCAGTTAATAAAGACCATAACTTACGACCAGATTAACAAGTTGATTAAGATAATTGGCGACTTTCGAGCGTCGAACGAAAAAGATGAATTTGCCATACCTCTAAACCCATTTTACAGCCACTTCGGATACTCAGACGGTAAGGCTACTCTGAAAAATGTACTAAAAATTCTGGCAGAGAATGAAGTTATCGACTACGAGATCACTAATGGGTTTGTTGTGGCATATAAAATTCGAGACGTAATTGACTTGGAGAGTATAGAGGATGCGCTGGTATTTTTTGATGAGGAAAGCGACGTAATTCTGTTGGATACCAACAGCCCAAAGATGTTCAAAACTGCTCTCATGGAGAGGTTGCGGAAGTGGGAAAATGAGGGTAAGTTAACCAGAACAAGATATGCTTGGAGAATTGGAGACAAAACGATAGATGTGGCTAAGAACGGTATCTGGTTCGAGATGGGATATCTCACCTTGAAGAAGGATCCGAGTCTGGAGAACGTGAGCATTTCCAAAGAGTTTGAATACTACCAGCTTCAGATTCGCAAACTTTCACAGTTGGAGAGGTTTCTAAAGGAAATTTCGTCCTTAACACTAAAGGAGCAGAACAAGAAGGCCCACGAGACTCTAGGGAGGTATCTGGAGGAGGGCATCGCGAACGAGTTTGAAAAAATCCTCCTTGACAGGATCGGTAGTATAGAAGAGAATGTGGTCGACCGTTTGGGGGATAAGGCCGCAATCTTTGGGTTAACGGGTAGCGGTAAGACTGAAAAACTGGCAGAATTGGCAGCATACTACGTATACAAGTATTCCGACAGAGCAGTAGTGATAGTGTTGCCGGATCGGAGAAGCTCTGATATCGTTTCGAGAATTAGGGACTATCTGGGTTACGACGTAAATATAAACATTAAGCAAGCGAGGAATGTTGTCGAGAACTTCGACGAATTGCTTAGATATGAGGTTATAATCCTCGACGATGCCGACACTGCTCTTGCCAAGACGCCTATTGATGTTAGTACTCTGGAAAGAATAGTCAAATTCAATCGAAAAGTCTATTTCGCATTTGATCCCATGGTGCTAGCGGCATTTGGTAACCTAAGGCAAGTTTTGGAGAATCTCTTAGAGTGTAATGTCGCAGTCTTGAGGTCTGTGGAGTTGCCAGTCAAGTTTAAAGCTGATGGGCTGAACGTAAGGGTTATTCAGAAAGAAGATCGGGAACCTCACAAGGTCAGTGTTCCAACCCAAGTCATTAAATATTTACATAGTAAGTTTGATGGAGCTCTTCTACCAGCAATCTCCCCCAACAAGAACATGAGAGATTACTATACGCTTTTATATCTTTGCCTAAAAGCGTCTAAATATCGTCCAGCCAATTTGAAATTTAAGGAGAAAGACTTCGGAACTGTTCTGACTGAGTGGATTGAGATACTAAACGATCTTAGAAAAGAATAGACCTCAAATGAGCTAAATTTTCACCACATTCCTATCAAAGGTAGACAATTTGGATACCAATATCGGCAAATGTGCCCACAACAGCTTAGATGCTGCAATCTAAATTGTTATCAAATCAATCTCTTTGACCATCTTAATCAACTTTCCTTTGCCCAGCTTGGCAAGATTTTCACATGTTTTCAAATCTCCTTTAGGCAGGCATAACACATTTAGCTTTGGAAACAAACGAGCCTTCTCCTCTGGATTATCGCCCATGTTGTAAAATCCATCCGTAAGTATCAAGCCCACCCTATCCAAAAATTTGCACTTCATTAGCTCTTTTAAACCACATTCAAGTGCTCTTGCGATATCCGTGCATCCATAAGGTTTTAAAAGCAAAACTGACTCGACAACTTCCCTAACATTCTTGTTTTCACCAAATTTTTTTATTATACGGGTATCTTCATCAAAAACAATTAATGAGTAATCATAATTGTATCTGTATGAAGTTAATGCGATTGTTGCTGTAATCGATGCAGCAAGGAAAAGTTTTTCACCAACCATCGAACCGCTCTTATCTAGCATTAATGCAATACACCTTCTAACCTCCTCTTTTTTGCTGACCAAAATATCCTCATATTCAAGCAAATTCAGGATGATTTTTACCGCCGATCTGTCAATCGTGGAATCGATGCAAATCTCATCTGAGTCAAAAGAATAGCTTCCAATCTTTCTTTTTAGTTTTAAACCTGTTACTGAAATTTTCTTTGCCCTCTCAATTATTATCTTCAGCAAGTGTGGCAGCAATTTCCTCCTCGTCTCATCATCTAACTTATCCCAAACAATCTCTGCAACCCTGATTGCATCCTTATCTCCAGCCAACACTGCATGAGTTAATTCTTCCTGAATTCCCCCTATTACCTTTAACAGCTCTCTTCTCGATTCCTCACCAATTCTTCTTAGTTCCAACCAATCTACTTCACACTCGTTTTTTTTAAATGCTCTTCAATTCCTGTCCTCTCTAAATACAGTTCTGTTACAACTTCTGAAATAATCTCATCTGCATCCTTTTCTGAGGCTTCGCTTACCCAAACCTTATTTCTCAGTCCAGTAATTGCAGCCTCTCTTACCAATTCCAGCCCATCGTATCCAAGATTCTTGAGATTCTGTGCAATCAGGACCATGTCAATAGCCCCTCTCACCGACGCCCCCATCCTCAGATCAGGATGCATTCTTGTCCTTCTCACCACTTCAACTGCAAATTCTATTAACCATTCATCATCGCATGATGTTTTGGATTTCACGATTCTAATCTCGTCCTCCTTTGATTGATACTGAAGTTTAACTGAGCAGAATCTATCTAAAATTGCTCTGCTTAGCCTCTCAACACCAACATCATCGAAGGGATTTATTGCTGCCACAACCCTGAACGTATTCCTTGCTTTCACAACTCCAAGTCTTGGTACAGATATTTCTCCTTCTGACATCGCAGTAATGAGCGCGTTTATCGCATCTTCAGGAATTCTGTTAAATTCTTCAATGTACAGTATCCCTCCCTCTCTCATTGCCATAACAAGTGGACCGGGAATGAAGTTATCTGTGGTGTATCCTTGGTAGAGTACTTTAGGCGGGTCAAAGTGGCCAATTAACTTCGTTGCCGTTAGATCACTGTTACCGGTAAGAAAAAATACAGGAACATTTATTTCATCTTTAATAGCCCGTAGAATTGTCGTTTTTGACGTTCCAGGTGGGCCTTCAAGAAGTATGTGTTTACCGGAATCTAAAACTGAAAGTATCAAATCGATTTCTCTATCCCTTCCAATGATTTTCTTTTTGATTTTAGGAGAAAGGGAAGAGAAAGAAAACATAAAAAATTAAAAATTTATTTCATGCCTATCATTTTCCTGTATTCGTCATAAGTTGCAACTTTTCTACCTAGGTTTTTGGCTATCGTAGCAGCCATTTCGTAAGCCTCAACGTTTTTCTGAATTCTGTCATCTTTGTGTGGCCATTTGTAAATCGTGTCTTCCTTTCCAACCCTTACATGCAATCCTAAAAGCATGGCAAGTGTTGTCAGGTAGCTTGACGCCCTTCCGGCAGCGCACACCATTATAACAGATTCATCGTCGATTTTGTGAATTAAATTTACAATCCTTACCAATCCCTCTACCATCGTTTTTGGATCGTACATCGGACTTCCCCCTGGCAGAGTTGGAAGGATTATCCAGTAGTATGGTTTTTCGAGTAAGCCAGTTTTAATCAGATATCTGTTTGCATTGTCAACATCTCCATCAGTGTAGACTGCCACCTGTGGTTTGACTCCCGCATCCTGAAGGATCTTAGTTTTCTTAATCAAAACGTGTGGTGGTTTTGCAAAAAGCGTATCTCCAGCATAGCAAGCTGTGGGATTTACAGGGGATATATCAAAAATACCATCCTCCACCAACCTCTCAAACAGTTCCCAGTCGCCGGTTGAGAAAGGAACAAGACAGCCATCAATTAGAGCATCCGGATAGTCCTTTCTTAGTGGATCTATTATTTTGTGGTAGATTTCAGGATCCAGTGTGTAGTATCCATCCTTATCTCTTGCGTGGATGTGAACACTGCTAGCGCCGGTTTTCAGCACTTCAGCAGATTCTTCATAAATTTCCTCTGGCGATATTGGATGTGTCGGATTTTGCCTCTTGCTGTAAAATGCCCCGGTAACTGCTACGGTTATTATCACCTCTTCTGGAATATCCCACTTTGGTTGTACCTCAACTCCCTTTGTCGGCCCGTATTCGGTAACGGTTATGTCAGTCACTTCGGGAAATCCATAGGGTATAAAGAAGGATTTAAATTCTGGTCCCTCTTCTCTGTACCTCTCTTCAACCCATTCCCAGTTTATTTCTCCCATTTTTTCCACCACTTTATCATCAAATTTATCTCTTATATCCATATTTAATAGTGAGTAATACATTCTAGCAAGATTTAATACTATTAAAAATAAACTAAATTGGGTGATACAAATGGGACGCCATTCCGTTTTTCTTGACTCACGTACTGAAACAAAGTTGGATTTTTTACTTTCCAAAGAAAATACGACAAAATCTGAACTTTTGCGAAAGGCAATAGCCCTATATTACGAGATCTTTTGTATAGATTATCCAGTAGATCTTGAAAAGATAAAGACCTACGCAATGCTACTGTGTAAGGGCGAGCATCTTATTGTGGACGTTGCACACTGGGAGCTGTTCATGAGTTTGTCGGATCATTTTGATAATATATTCTGGGAGGAATTGCACAAAATTGGAAAGGAACACGGTGAGCAGTGGAGGAACAAGGTTGACTTTTTTGGTTTTCTGGAACTTTTGGAATTTTGTAACTGGTTTTCAGTAATCAGGATGGATGAAAAAAGTACGTTTTGGTTCCCAAGACAGAGGATAGTATGGATTTTGTTGCCGGATTCATTGAGGGAGTTGCTGGCGGATACGAATTACCCATCAGGATATCAAAACTAAAAGGAAAATTGATTGTATATTCTGATTGACAAGCGGAACGCCGGAAATGTTTTTGACGTAAAGTTACGAAGGTATATTACTATATTACAAAAGATATCCGATCAATTTAGATATATTTGAAAGAAAACATTAATATTGTAGTTTATAACTGCTGAACACTAAATTGATAGCTGTAGGTGGTTATAATGGATAACAAAAAATTGTACTTTTGGATGCAGTTTCCGGTGTTGATTATAGCATGTTTGCTGGTTTATATGACTGTTTTATCGCCAGTTATCGTCGAAGGTATCGTTGAACACAAAGCAGTAACTGGAGTAGAGGGTGGAGTAACTTACACCATTCTAGTTAATCGGCCAGTCGAAAACGGATCGTGGATTCTAATAAAAGACAAAGATTACGGGATGTTCTTTTCGAAAGAAGAAAAGAATGCCTTTATTGACAAGAATATGGAAGACGAAATGAAAAACGAGTATTCTGATATCAAGTACATCGTTTCTATAAGATTGAATTCCAGTGACCCGGTAAACAGTCTCAAAAAAGGAGACACTTTGGCATACTTTGTGAGCCGGAACGAATTCAACAGGATGAAAATAGGAGACAGGGTAAAATATGAGGTTTCGAGATTCTCAAAAAGCACGATTAACAGGGTTGTCGAAATCGAAAAGGTATACCCACACGAAGTTGGATACACATACTTCAATGATTATAAACTGATTAACAATACGGATTCCTTTCTGATTGAAACCTATAAACCATTGACCGAAGAGCAGATCAGGATTCTGAGAAATTCTGGCGTTAGAGAATTGTCTTCCTCCGAAATAAAGACTGTGTACCACAGCCTAATTGAAGAGAGTAAGGTGAACGAAATTAGAAACCTGAGTTTCGTAAAGCGTGTTTACCACTATAAGCTGAAGTAGCTGAGAACTCTTATCAAAAATTTAGGGTAATATGTCTACTTAACAGTAGCTTTGGTTAGATTAATCGATTTTGTCACTTCAATCGATTTTTCAGGAGTTTCCACCTCAGGTTCTACTTTAAGAGCTTCGAGAATGCCCAAACACAGAAGCATAATCGCTTCAGCGTGTTCATCTTTGTGCTTGTGAATGTGGCTGGGAAAGACCTCGAGCTCGTCGTAAAGTGTAAAGTAGTTGTTTGTGATACCCATCAGTTTCATTGCTCTTTCGATTTTGAAAAGATTGAGGTGTATTTTGATCAGGTCTTCTTTAAGAAACCTTTTCACAGTTTTTTTAGTTTGTTTCTTATTAACTTAATCTTTTCTATTTTCTTTTGATCTCGAAGAAGTGACTTTGGCATATTTTGTAAGCTGGGACGAATTCAACAAATTCGTTCAAAAGGAGATGACAATTTAAAGACTAAAGTTGGTTCTGACTTTATGAAAGGAACATCTATGATTAAAGACATCTAACAAATACCGAAATTTTTAAATAATTGGATAGACATCTATTCCTAAATTCAAAAATGTGAAATGATAGACATATAATGCTTCAACCACAGCTAGGTTGGAGCAGATCTCCCTCACCACCCACAGGGTGGGACATCCCGTAGCCTGCGGGTTACGGGCGGGAGGTATCGGCCTCGGCACTGCCCTGCGGGGCAGGTCAAGGCTTATGCACTGCATAAGCTGAGCTGAGGCGGCCTCGGCACTCGATGGAGAGGGGCCGAGGGGGTTTTTGATTGATTTAGCTTTTATTGGGAATATAGAGAAAATTTAACAATAACTAAAGGTACGGGCATTTTAAGAAATGGAGCTGTTACTACGGTTTTGAGTGTGAGGTGTATTTTTATGATGAAACAAAATTGGTTTCAAGGGGAAAGTAATGTGAAGATTGAGATAAATCTTAATAATGAAAAATACATACACCCACCAATGAACATTCAATTAGACAACCTTCCAGAAACCAAAAAAAAGGCCATAAGGGAGTTTGTATCATCCCTCAAAGAGAGATACAAAGACAAAATAATAAGAATAATTTTGTTTGGTTCAATGGTGAGAGGAGATTTTCTCGAAGAAAGTGATATTGACATACTTGTAATAGGGGAGGGGATTAATTTACTAGACATCTCGAAGCTTACGTCAAAAATCCTACTTGAATATGGTGAAGTTATTGTACCAATAGTCCGATCAGAAAATGAGTTCCAAAAGCGTAAAACCTACACTTTTTATAGAACAATATTAAAGGAGGGCGTTGAGCTTGCATGATGAAATTGAGGAGCAACTATCCCTAGCTGAAGAGTGCCTAGAGGAGGCTAAATTACTATTGACAAACAGATTTTATAGAGGTGCAGCTTCAAGGGCGTACTACTCGATGTTTCATGCAGCTAAGGCTTTATTAGCGTTGAAAGGCATAGCAACAAAGAAGCACTCAGGTGTATTAAGAATGTTAGGACTGGAATTCGTAAACAAAGGGTTTCTGGAGGACAAATATATCGATGCATATAAGATGGCATTTGATATTAGAGGAGGAGCAGATTATGGAGAAAATATTGAAATCGGCAGTGAAGTAGCAGAAGATATAATAAAAGGTGCCGAAGAGTTTATAGGGAAGGTTTACGAATTAATTGAGTCATTCAAGAAAAATAAATTTGTTTAATTGAAAAACTTAAAGTGCAGACTAATAATTTTATTAAAACAGACGTTTAATTACAAATAGTGGGAGCAGCATAAGTGTAGCTATGCAGAATCAGCTGAAACTGACAACCTCATTAAATTATTCTGATTGTAAAGTGCGTTTTAAAACGCATAAGTGTAATGACTAAACTTGAGATAAATCTTAATAATGAAAAATACATACACCTACCAATGAACATTCAATTAGACAACCTTCCAGAAACCAAAAAAAAGGCCATAGAAAGGTTTGTGCAGGAACTGAGGGAAAAATATAGGGATAGAGTGAATAAGATCATTCTGTTTGGCTCGGTTGCAAGAGGTAACTTCCGCGAAGAGAGTGATATCGACATTTTGGTTATCGGAACAACTACTCTGGAAGAAATAATTGATATTAGCTATCCAATTTTACTTGAGTTTGGTGAGCTGATTTTGCCCCATGTTATGGATGAGAACCACTACACCATGCTCAGAAAAAATAAGTCTGGTTTCATAGAAAGCATAGAAAGGGAGGGAATAATCATTGTCTGATACAGAAAAATACATGGAAAGAGCCCACGATGCACTTGAAACGGCAAGGATACTCTTCGAAAACAGGAAGTACAATTCAGCGGTAAGTCAGGCTTACTATTCGATGTACTATGCCGCAAAGGCTCTTTTGAGTGTTAAAAGCATACATCCAAAGACTCACAAGGGTGTTGTGTCAAAACTCGGTTTGGAGTTTGTTAGCAAGGGTTATTTAGATGAGATATACGGGAAGGCTTTAGTGAAAGCTTTGAAATTGAGAGAAAAAGTCGATTATGATGTTTATTATTCTGCAAGTGAAGATGAGGCTATTTCTTCGATTGATGAAGCTGAGAAGTTTATAGGAAGAATTGAATTAGCTTTGAAGCAACTCAGCAAACAGGATTAAACTTAAATTTTGTTAAGTTTTGTTGGAGAGCCCCTGGACATGGACTTACAGCCAAATTGGCTGTAAGGTGGGCTTGGGTTAATTGGATCAAACAAACCCAGGTCCTTTGCCCCGTCCAGGGGCTTTTTTGCTTTTTGGGTTTTGGTTAGCACTCTATTACCCGAGGAGGTGTTAGTATGGAGGTTTTGTTTAAAACCCTGTATTTGGTGTGTTTCGTCTGCATAGGTTTGGGCTTGGTTTTTGTGGCAGTTACGACATCCAGTTCGGAAGAGCCCGTTAAGGCTGGTTTAAAGGAGGTATCCGTCGGTGATCTGATTTATTTCGCTAAGGGAGATAATGGAACAGTTCTCGTTTACGATATTACTATCCGGCAATGGGTGAAACGGTGCTTTTCAGCAAGCCCGTTTACAATGCTAACGTTGAACTTGCTTATTATCTCCAGCAGAATAAACCTACACTTTTTTCTTAATATAATTCTGCCGATCAGCGAATTTACTCCAAATAAAGTTTCTCAGGTTTAAGATGGTGGGACGGTTAGCCGGCTACATTGCCGGCCCCCCGGGTCAAACCGGGCCGTCCCGATTTTCGGATGCTGTGCGGCGTCACACGGCATCGCGGCATCCAAAAAAGAGGTGATAAAAATGGTTGAAGTCGGTTTTGAAAAAGTTTTCGGTAGTGATGTCAGCGACATCGCCCCACATGGGGCATTTGATGCAGAGTTTACGGCTGGTTTTGAGGTCGATTGTTTTGAAGTTGAAATCGAAGCCCCCATAACCAGATACGATGGGGGCTTTGTACTGGAAGCAGCACCAACATGGGCTGATCTTCTCGGCAGACAGTTCGGTGTACAAAGTAGACAAAGACAAAACAAACACGTAAGAACTTTCACAACGCTAAATTCCCCTTTCCTCTTGACAGATAGTACATATAAGGCAAACAATGACAACGGCAACAAAAGAATTGGAATCAAGGTCGAAACAAAAGTAAAGGGTGAGATCATCGCAGCAGGGAAAAACGTCGTGATAACGAAGTTCAACGGAGCATTGATAGTGCATGAGAGACGTCACCCAAAAAATAGTTGCAAAGAATGTTTTCGCGAGAAACGGGAAGTCAAAGAGAAATACGGATTATTACAAGGAAAAAATTCAGCAGAAAGTCGTTGAAAAGCCAGTAGTGATCATGATCCCTGCTGTATACGCTGAAAGACCAATTGAATATCTCAGCACGATTGAAACAAAGGGGAGATCAAAGAAGGTTATAAAAGAGGCGATTGAATTGCTGAAGTCGGGTGATTGCCAGTAACTCATCTTTTTGCCTTTTTGAATTTTGTAGGAGGTGGTTGAATGGAGTTAGACGTTATTTTAAAAGCCCTTATGAAGGAGTATGGTGTTGGAGAAAAGTATTTTGACATGGTAAGGCGGCTCGCCGAAGATATGGGGTTGCGAGAGGTGATAAAAAGGTTTGAGCGCATCGAAAAAATAAAAGCGGAGCTGGAGAAGCCTCCTCTCTTTGGAAATGAGGTTGCTCGGGATGTGTTGTCAGGGATCCCTGAGAATGAGGAGATAGAGGGTGGATTTGGATTGTTCAAAGATGGAACGTTTGTCGAAGTACTCCTCACGGACCGTGGAGTTTACCTCAGGGGGCGGTTTTATGGGTAGAGATAAAAGAAAGAAAAAAGGAAGGAATTATGGGAAGAAAAAAGCAAGATCCTTCCAGTACTTGAAACCAATCTCTCCAAAACGAAAGGTAAAAAGAACCTTTCAAAGTTTTGAAAATCTCGGGATGTCGGTAGATTGGATTGATGGAAAGGTGTACATACACCGCAATGGATCGACAGAGGTTTACAACAGCTTTAGCGAGCTAAGAGTACCGAGCAGAGTTGCAGAGAAAACAGAAATCCAGCTACCAGAACCGAACGCCCTTTTCTTCGAGAAAAACGGCGTGATGTACTACATTTTCGAAAACATCGGTGTAACTGTGAAATCAACGTTGACATATTGGCCAGATCAAACCGACATACAGCCGCCTGTTCACCTGTTCTGCAAGGCGGACAATGAAGAGGTGGTGAGGGTTCTGAAAGAGATCGAGAAAAAGAGGTGGAAGGCCAAGACAGAGAGGGCAATCAAAATAGCTAAAAATATAATGTGGAGAAAGAGGGTAAGAACGGCGCTGAAGAGGGCTAGGGAAATAAAGTGGAGACGTAACGTGAGGGCAGCGGTTAGAAGGGCTGAGAAAATTGTTGCGAAAAATTATGGCTTGCCAGAATCTGTTGTAAAACTGCCAGTTTCAGTAGAAACAATTACAGATCTTAAATGCAAATTTGACGTTAAAGTCAAGGTTTAAATTTCTTATTACTTCCCGTTCTCAATTTGGTGACCCGGGTTCAAATCCCGGGCACAAGTAATAAACTTCTTGGTAAGGAGTTAACTACTGGGGTAGTAGTTATGTACTTTGATCCACTTGTTTTGAGACACGCAATAACGAAATTAAATAGGATCCTTACCAGACTACATCTCAGCCAACCTCTGTAACACCTTCTTCTCTCTAAAACCCAGAGCTACAATTACCCCCACCAAAAGGACATTAACAGCCACGAACTTGTAAACGGAT
>QMZC01000041.1 GCA_003662995.1 Archaeoglobales archaeon | reverse complement strand
TTGTTTCCTTTGAAATTTGAATTAGTTAGGTCTTTTTACGGGGGAAGGTTGATTTAGTGGTTGTTTGTTGGTAAAACAGATTAGGTGGAAGGTTTGGTTGGTGGTTGAGTAAACACCCTAAATATAAAGTAAGATTTAACTGACTGAAAATTAAGAAAATTTTATATACAGTCATCAAATTCTTCGTACATCATATCAAAGGAGGTAGACACATGCACATAATGGAGGGTTTTTGCCATTTGAGTGGTGTGTGATTTGGTATGCATTTTCTTTACCCATAATCGCCTATGGAGCATGGAAGGTTAAGAAAAAGATCGATGAGGATCCGTCGAGTAAAACACTGATCGCTGTGGCGGGAGCTTTCATATTCGTTCTGTCAGCTTTGAAGATTCCATCCGTTACGGGTAGTTGCTCTCATCCTACAGGGACTGGTATTGCCGTTGTTTTGTTCGGTCCAGTTGTGACGGCTTTCCTTTCAGCCATAGTTTTGTTATATCAGGCGTTGCTGTTGGCACATGGTGGAATCACAACCTTGGGAGCCAATACAGCCTCAATGGGGGTAATCGGACCGTTTTTCGGATGGATTGCCTATAAACTCGTAAAAAACCGCACAAGCTTAGTCACCTCAACATTTATTGCAACGGTTATTGCTGATTGGGTCACTTACGTTGTTACATCGTTTCAATTGGCAGCAGCATTTCCGTCTGGAGCAGGTATTTCAGGTGTTATAAAGTCAGCAATTGTTTTTGGAGAGATCTTCGCAGTTACACAGATTCCACTGGCGATAATTGAAGGTATCGTGGCAGCTTTGCTGATTAGATACCTCGTACAAGCAAAGCCTGAGATCGTTGGTGTGGGGGTGAGTGCGTGAGACTTATGCCTATGATATTTTTGTGTTTACTTGGCATAGTTGGGATACTTCTGTTTACTACAGTTGTAATGGCTGAGGAGTGGGCAGGAGCAGATGAGAAAGCTGAGGAAGCTATCACAAAGATCGATCCCAACTACGAACCTTGGTTTTCACCAATTTGGGAGCCGCCAAGTGGGGAAATAGAGAGTTTGCTATTCAGCCTTCAAGCAGCCATTGGAGCCTTGATAATTGGATATGTATTGGGATACTACAAGGCTAAGA
The DNA here is from genome assembly GCA_003662995.1 of Archaeoglobales archaeon. Lineage (GTDB taxonomy): Archaea > Halobacteriota > Archaeoglobi > Archaeoglobales > Archaeoglobaceae > B5-G16. Next base: position 18,631 of record QMZC01000041.1, on the reverse strand, counting down.
GATCCTAATATGCACGAAACGTTTGAAACTGTCCAGCTAAACTCAAGGAAAGTTGTAAAAGGGGACTTGAGAGTATTCTTTGCATTGACATCTCTTTTTTTAACTGTTTTGTCCCAAAATATCCACACTTATGTGTTGTCGTTGCTTATCTTCTCAGTCCTCTCATACCAAGCCGCGGGAAAGGTGTATCTGAGAATTCTGAGAATTCCGATGTACTTTTTACTGCCAAGCCTTTTTGTAGTTTTAATTGTTACAAAGGGGGAGGTGATGTATAAACTCTGGATATTTGAAATCAGCAAAGAGGGGGTTAATCTTGCAATTATCACTGGCTTGAGGGCTTTTGCGTCCCTCTCAATACTTCTATACTTAATCTTAACGACAACGATTCCAGAGTTTGTATCAGCTTTGAGAAAATTGAGAGTGCCAGAATTTATCATAGAGATTGCAGTATTGATTTACAGATGCATACAGATACTGTTGGATGAGGCTGAAAGACTGAACAACGCTGCAACGTCAAGGTTGGGCTATGTAAACAAAAGGAGGTTCGTTAGCACGGCTGCTTTACTTGCATATTCCATCTTTTTAAAGTCCCTATCTCGATCGGAGAAGATGGAGAGGAGTATGAGTGCGCGATGTTATTCTGGCAAAATGCCAGTTAGGAGTGAAAAAAGCTCTGGATGGGCTATAGCAATCTTAGTGTTAATTGCAATTGCTATAGGATGTCTGATTTGATGTTAATGGGTTTAAAGTTGGGCGGGGATTATATGGTGGAAGCCATGATAGAAACGATCGATCTATGGTACGCATACGATACGGTAGACATACTTAAGGGTGTGAACTTTAAGGCTGAGAGGGGAAAGATCACACTCCTACTTGGAAGAAACGGTGCTGGAAAGACAACTTTACTGCTGCACCTTAACGGATTGCTTAAGCCTATTAAAGGTGAGGTAAGAATTGACGGAAAACCAATTAGATACGACAAGAAGAGTTTGATTGAAGTTAGGAGAAAGGTAGGATTTGTTTTCCAGAATCCTGACGATCAAATAGTCGCACCCACAGTATGGCAGGAGATTGCCTTTGGCTTGAAAAACTTAGGGATGGATGATGATGAGATAGAGATTAAAGTTAAGAAGGCATTGGAGTGGGTTGGTTTAGCTGGATTTGAGAACAAACTCTGCAATCTGCTAAGCGGAGGGGAAAAGAAAAGGGTTTCGATTGCCAGTGTAATCGTTATGGATCCCGAAATAGTTATTTTGGATGAGCCAACATCTGGTTTAGATGGTTTTGGTGTAAAAAACGTTGTGGAGATGGTAAAAAGGATGAAGGAGGAGGGAAAAACCTTGATAATATCGACTCACGACATGGACTTTGCGTATGAGATTGCAGACAAGTTTGTTATAATGGATGGAGGGAAGATAATCTACAACGGCAAAACGATTCCCGAAGACATTGCTGAAAGATGCGGATTGAGGTTATGGAGGTGTAGGTAATGGAATTTTTGATTTTTGCAGCGATGTCCATAGCAATCGTGCACTCTTTAGCCCCAGACCACTACATACCATTTGTGGCAATTGGAAAATCCAAAAAGTGGGATGTTAGAAGAATTCTTGTGTTTTCTGGAATCGCTGGAACAATTCACGTTTTAAGCTCCGTTGTTGTCGGTATGCTATTGATATTGGGAATAGACCTATTGGGATTTGCGGAAACGATTGAAAATCTATCTCCATTCCTTTTGATTTTCATTGGGCTTGCGTATGCGATCTTATCAGTCATTAGACAACATAGCCACGTACATTCCACATCTGCAATAATGCTGTTACTCATTCTCGGCTTATCTCCATGCATCCCTTTGATACCCTTAATGCTTGCGGCAAAAACGCATGTTGAGTTGGTTGGCGTAGTAATTCCATTCAGCGTAGCCACCATTTCAACCATCGTAATTTTGACATACTTGGCTTGCAAAGCTTTTAAGCCACCCGAAATACTGCATGGAAGAGAAGATCTGTTAGCGGGACTGATAGTTGCGGCAGTTGGAATTTTGACATATATGATGGGTAAAAATGTCAGACAAGTCAACCAAGCTTGAAATCATCGGAATTTTATTTGCCAAACTTAAACCTGAGAAAAACGAGGTATTTGCAGACATAGGGTGTGGAAGTGGCAGTGTTTCGGATTTCTTTGCCCCATTTGTAAAAAAGGTGTACGCTGTGGACGTTGATGAAAATGCGGTAAATCAGGCAAGAAAAAAGCTTTCTAAGCATAAAAATGTCGAATTAATCAATTCAGATGGCTATGAATTTCTTAAAAGATCTGATAGCGACATCGTGTTCTTTGGTGGCACAAAAAACGTTGAAAAGATGCTTGAAGTCTGTAAGGCTAAAAAGATTGCCGTCAATGCTGCCAGAATTGAAATAGCTGTAAAAGTTGTGGAAAAGATGAAGAACATGGGGATTTTTAAAGAAATGTTGATCGTAAATATATCCAAAAGCTACGAACTTGCTGGTGGAACTGCTTTTAAAAACCTAAATCCAGTTTTTGTGGTGGTGGGTAGTAGGTGTTAAGCAGTGTTGAGTAGGAAATTAAAAGCTTAAAAGCTTAAACATGAGAGGGGTGATTTCTTGCTGTACGGTGTTGGGATAGGCTTGCACAAGTCTCATCTGACATTGAGGGCAATTGAGGTCATAAAGGAAGTTGATGAAGTTATTGTGCCAGGAAACATGGCTCGAAAAATCATAGCCAATGTGAGAGAGCCAAGAATCGTTGAGTTTCCGATGGGTAAGAGTGACGATGTGGCAAAAGAACTTGGAGAAGAGTTAGCGAAGAGATGTGTTAATGAAGACATAGCCTTTTGTTGCCTTGGCGACCCTATTTTTTATTCCACATTTCACCATGTGGTTGTTGAAGCGTTAAAGGTAAATCCAGAAATGGAGATTGAGATAATACCGGGAATAACAAGCATCTCCGCTTCACTTGCCAAAGCAAAGGTGTTTGTTAATGAGGCAATGTTGTTAACAACCCAAGATTTCGTTGATGTAGCTCCTGACGTGGCTGTGGTGTTAAAGGCTAAGAGACCGAAAAGAATCGCAGAAAAACTTGAAGCGATGGGGTTTAAAGAATTTGTTTTGGTTGAGAACATGTTTACAGACAAAGAGAGAATTTTGGGGGTTATGCCTGAAAAAGCGAGTTACTTCAGTGTTCTAATAGCTAAAAATACCAAAAACAGCCAAAACGCTAAGATAGAGATACCATGAAGGTTTACTTTGTTGGGTTTGGTCCAGGCAATCCAGAACTTTTGACGGTAAAAGGGTACAACTTGCTGAAAGAGGCGGATTTGATAGTTTATCCCGGTTCGTTAATCAATAAAGAGTACCTTGACCAATTCGAAGCTGAAAAGATTAACAGCTTTGGTTTAAAGCTCGAAGAGATCGTTGATATAATTGAAAAAGCGGTAAAGAATGGAAAAAAAGTTGTTAGGTTGCAGAGCGGCGACCCATCAATTTATGGCGCTATAGGAGAGCAGATGAAAGAGTTGGAGAAAAGGGGAATTGAGTGCGAAGTCGTGCCGGGAGTTAGTAGTGTATTTGCATCGGCGGCAGCTATAAAAAGGGAGTTGACGACTCCTGAAGTTCCAGGAATAGTGATTACTCGCCCTAAGGGCAAAACTCTCGATGAAGACTATTTGGACGTTCTTGCATCAACCCCCCTAACCCTCATAATACTGCTGGGTGTTGACAAGATAGATTACGTTGTAGAGAAAGTTGGAAAGGTTAGAGGGTTTGATGAGCCGTGTGCTGTAGTCTATCATGCATCGAGAGATAGTGAAAAGGTTATTGTATCAAAACTTGCCGATATCGCAAAAAAGGTTAAAAAAGAGGGGATAAAAAGAACAGCCACGATAATAATTGGTAAGGCTGTTGAAGGTTATAAGGGGAGGTCGATACTATACGGATAGCTCTACTCTACTTCGAAAAAGATGGAGAAATCGCCAAAAGGTTGATCGAATTCTTAAGCAAAAAGTATGAGGTAGATTCTATTAAATACCATAGGGGTGTGTGGAAAGGCTTAGTTGACCATGATCGTTACGATTGCATCGTTGCCTACATGCCATCTGGCATAGTTGTTAGAGGCATCTGTCCGCACTTAAAGAACAAGTGGAAAGATCCGGCAATTGTGGTTGTTGATAAACCGTTGTTGCATTCAATTCCAATACTCGGCGGACATCATGGAGGGAATGAGGTTGCAAAATACTTAGAAGGTATGGGAATAAAAGCTATAATAACGACGGCAATGGAGTATTCCGAAGGTTTGAGTGTTGGTGTTGGGTTCAGAAAGAACGTTCAAAGTGATGAAATACTCGACGCGATAAATCGTGCGTTGAATGAGATTGATGCAAAACTTGATGATGTGAGGGTTGTTGCCACTGTTGAAGATAAGAGAGGAAGTGAAATAATTAATGTTGCTGACAAACTCAAAAAACCACTCGTTTTTGTAAAGAAGGATGAAATCAACCAAATGGAGATTCGAGAAACCAAAGCAAAGATTATCGGCATTAAAAACGTCGCAGAGGCTTGTGCAATATATACATCCCTGTATGGAGAGTTAATACTTCCAAAGAGGGTCTATGGGGGTGTAACTGTTGCAATCGCAAGGTAAGCAAGGCAAACTCTACATTGTTGGGATTGGGCCTGGGGATGTTGAATTACTAACAATTAAAGCCATTAACGCTTTGAAAGAATCAGAATACGTGATCGGACACAAAACTTATTTGGATAGGATAAGGGACTTGATTGAAGGTAAGAAGATCATAGAAAGCGGGATGGGAAAGGAAGTTGAGAGGGTTAAGCTTGCCGTTAAACTTGCTGAGAAGAGCATTGGATCCCTTGTGAGTGGTGGCGATCCATCCATTTACGGAATGCTACCGCTTGTTTTTGAATTTATGATTAAAAACAATCTGCATGTGAATTATGAAGTTATCCCAGGTATCACAGCCTTGTGTGCAGCTTCGCCATTATTAGGCTCACCCGTTTGTGGAGATCATGTTGTTATCAGTTTGAGTGATCTACTAACTCCTTGGGAAAAAATAGAGAAGAGGTTGTTACATGCATTAAAAGGGGACTTTGTTATCGTAATCTACAACCCATCCAGTAGGAGGAGAAAGACAAATCTGATTAGGGCTATGGAAATTGTGTTGAATGAAAGGGGAGACGTTTCAGTTGGAATTGTGAAAAATGCTTTTCGTGAGGGTTGCGAGGTCAGCATAAAGAGGGTCTCGGAAATAGTTGAAAGTCCAGAAACAGTAGATATGAACACGATCTTGTTCGTTGCAAATTCTGAAACGCTGGTAAAGGGAGATAAGATGGTAACACCAAGGGGTTACTCAAGTAAGTATGACTTTTGATCGCTCAAATCAATTTGTTTTTACAATAAATCAAATTTAGAAAACTTTTTGTTCTAAACGAGTAATTGAGTTCAATGGGTTTTATGGACTTAATGGGCTCAATGGGTGCAAACACAAAAAATGCAATTGAAATAGCAAGAAAGAGTGCCGAAATAGCCAAGGAGATCGTACCGGGAGATGGACTCAGAGAAGAGATTATCAGAAGGTGTATAATTGCTACTGGTGATGTAACAATCAAAGATTTGATTGCATTCAAAGGAGATCCAAATATTGGCGTTGAAGTTCTAAAAAACGGTTGCAAAATAATTGTGGATGTGAAGATGCTCAAGGTTGGGTTGAGAAGAGAAGCCATTGCAGCCATCGAGTTTGGAGGAGAAGGCGTAGAAACAAGGGTTGTTGATGGTATTAGAAAGTTAGCAAACCAGATTGAGGGCAACTTAATTGGTATCGGAAATGCACCGTCTGCCGCAATTGAACTGTGTAAGATAGCCAAAAAACACCCGCCAGCCTTTATTGTAGCCACTCCTGTTGGCTTTGTGAACGCTGCAAAATCTAAGGAAATGATTAGAGAACTTGACATTCCGTCAATAATCACAGTTGGGACGAGAGGTGGGAGTACAATCTGTGCTGCAATCATTAATTGTTTGATCGAGCATGTTGCTCAAAGACCCCATTGAACTGTACGAGTATCCTAAGGAGTGGTATCGTAATAACGTTGAGAAGGTGAAAAAGGTAAAGAGTGGTCTTTACATTTTAACAGCCGACGGATGGTTAAGGCGAGGAATAACAACGGCAACGACAACATCAGCAGCAATAAACGCTGCAATAGCGTCGTTGTATGAAAACTTAGAAGAGGTTGAAGTTGTTACCCCGGTAGGAATAGTCGTAAGGATTAAGGTTGAAGCAAAAGACGGCGTTGCACTCGTAAAAAAGTTTGCTGGCGACCATGCCTTTGACGTTACAAACGGATTGGTTGTTAAGGCAGTTACAAAAGAAAATTGCAACAACGGAATCAAGTTTGGCAGAGGAATAGGTATTAAAAACGGAAGAAAAGCGATTAGCAAATCAGCAATGGGGCAACTAATTGACAATTTTAAGTTGTACAAAGATAAGTACGGTTACAAAGGCAGTATAACAGTTGAAATTCCAAATGGCGAGTTGATTGCTGAGAAAACAAAGAACTCCCTACTTGGGATTGAAGGTGGCGTATCGATCTTAGGCTCTACAGGTTTTGTTGAACTTTGGTGTGAAAAATTGATTGAGACGAAGATTAAAATTGCGAGGCAATACGATAAAATTGCTGTAACGACAGGCAGAATTGGCTGGAGATACGCTTTAGAAAACTACAAGGAATTCCAACCTTTCGTTTTTGGTGTGCATTTGGATGACATCCTTAAAAACTTTGAAGGAGAGATTATCATCGTTGGATTGCCAAAACTGCTGTTTAAATGGGTTGGAAAGGAGAAAAACAAAATGAGAAATAAAGACGATATATTAAAAAAGGCAAGAGAACTGAACAAAAACGTTGTCGATGTGGTGTTGCTGTAATGCTTTACGTGGTTGGCGTTGGTGTTTGCAAAGGACATTTGACAAGGAAGGCAATTGAGCTAATTAAAAATGCAGACGTGGTTTATGGAAGTAAGAGAGCATTAAAACTTGCTGAAGACTACATAGTGTGTGAAAAGAGGGTAATGAAGTACAGCGATGATGAATACAGAAGAATCGAGAAAGAGAGTAAAGATAAAAACGTCGTTATCCTTTCGACTGGCGATCCAATGGTTTCTGGATTGGGGACTAAATTTAATGGTTCGATTGAGCCGGGAATTTCAAGTGTTCAGGTTGCTTTGGTAAAACTTGGTGTTGATTTGTGTGATGTTGTTGTTGTGGATGCACACGCAAAAAAGCCGGAAAATCTAAACGAATTGCTCAGATTCAGACATCTTTTAATTTTAGCCGATAGAAAGTTTGACATCTCAATTTTTGGAGATAGGGGAGTTTATTTAATGGAAAACTTGTGCATGGAAAATGAGAAAGTTGTTTGTGATAAAGCAGTTGGTTTGGAGGTTAGATCAGATTACACAATAGTTTTTGTTAGGAGGTGATTGTTTGAGTAAGAGGGGACTCGTAATCGTTGGACATGGCAGTCAACTACCACATTACAAAGAGGTTATGGAGAAGCATAGACGGAGAATAGAGAAGGCTGGAATGTTTGATGAGGTTAAAATTGCATTTGCGGCGAGAAAAAGAAAACCATCACCCGATGAAGCCATAAGGGAGATGAAAAGTGAAACGATTTACGTTGTACCACTCTTCATCTCTGCCGGCTTACATGTAACAGAAGATTTGCCAGAAATGCTTGGCTTTCCGAAGGGTAGTGGGAAAAAAGAGGGTGTTTTTGATGGAAAAAGGGTTGTGATTTGCGAGCCGATTGGTGAGGATTTGTTTGTTACCTACGCAATAATAAACTCTGTGTTTAAAATAGAGTGATTTCAATTTTTTTATGTAAAAATTAATCAAGTTTCTTCAAATACTCAATCGTGTCAATTAAATCTTCATCACTCATCTGCCATCTTGGCATACAATAATCTAAGGTTTCATTTTCGTGAGTCCCTTTTGTTATTGCGATTTTAATCTCTTCATCGCTCATTCCCTCTTCTCTCAATTCAGAATACCTTATGTCTGGAGTTTTTTCATTGCACATCATTGGAACTATTCCACCTTTACCGTCTCTACCATGGCAATTTACACAACTTCCTCCATGAACCTTCAACCAGGTTGGACCACCGGTAAACGGAATTCTCTCACCCTTTTCGTTTATCCCGGTGTAATATATCCTTTCACCGTTTGATTCAAAATTGACAGGGCCTTGGCAACATCCGGGTGGGTAGTACCTTCCATCTCCATAAGTTGATTTTACGGGCATCTGCTCCATGTTCTGGCTTTGAAAATACCAACCCATCGGTTGAAATAACATTGAATACACAAACAAACCCAACAAAACACCGGCAAGCAACCCAACTGCTACATATACGCTACGCTTTTCCATACACCATTTCTAGCTTATAGTATATAACTCTATGGATTTAAATTTTAAAAATTTTCCCCAGAAAATATGTGAAATTTTTTAGGGACTAAAGTTAAATACGTTGAAAAATAATCCAACTATGAACGGTATGATGTACCCGTGGGGATACTGGAATTGGTTTGGTTTTCCATTCTTTGGATTTTGGTGGCTAATACTCATTGTTATAGGGTTTCTCGTTTATCAGGATGCAAACAAAAGGGGAATGAATGGTTTGCTGTGGTTTATACTCGTAATTCTGCCAATGATCGGTGTGGTGTTCTTGATACTCTACGTTGTTGTTAGGGAATCGAGGGTTGAAAAAGTTGGGAAAACTCCTCTGGAAATTCTAAAGGAAAGATACGCCAAGGGAGAAATAACGAAGGAAGAATACGCAAAGATGAAAAAAGAATTGGAGGATTAACTATGAAGGACATGCACAATAGCTCTGAACATGCCATGCACACTCATTCTGAGCATAAAATGATGGATCATGAAATGTCAGAAATGCATGAACACGAAAATCACCACTTACACATGCTTCAGGATTTTAAAAGGAGGTTCATAGTCTCCACGATATTGACCGTTCCAATCTTACTCTTATCTCCAGCAATTCAAGGCTTCTTTGGATTTAGATTTGAATTTACCGGCTCCATCTACATACTGTTCCTTCTTTCATCCTTTGTTTACTTCTACGGTGGTCATCCATTCCTAAAAGGAATTTTTGATGAGTTAAAGAAGAAAAATCCGGGAATGATGACCTTGATTGCCGTAGCGATAAGCGTTGCATACTTTTACAGTTCAGCTGTTGTTTTTGGGTTAAAGGGTAAGTTCTTTTTTTGGGAACTTGCAACCCTTATAGACATCATGCTTCTCGGCCATTACGTTGAGATGCGATCCGTTTTGGGAGCATCAAAAGCTTTGGAGGAACTCATCAAAATAATGCCCTCTCAAGCTCACCTAATAAAAAACGATGAGGTTGTCGAGGTTAGCGTAGCAACATTAAAAGTTGGAGATAAAGTTTTGGTTAAACCTGGTGAAAAAATACCCGTGGATGGCGTGGTAATAGATGGAATAACTACAGTAAATGAGGCTATGCTAACTGGAGAATCAAAACCAGTTACAAAGAAAGTTGGAGATGAAGTTATAGGAGGTTCAATCAATGGTGAGGGGGTAATCGTTGTTGAGGTTGAGAAAACTGGCAAAGATACATATCTCAATCAAGTAATAGAACTCGTTAAGCAAGCTCAGGAAACCAAATCGAGGACGCAGGATTTAGCAAACAAGGCTGCATTTATCTTAACAATCATAGCTTTGGCAGTTGGAGGAATAACATTGATTGCTTGGCTCACATACGGCAAAGAATTTGTTTTTGCCATTGAGAGGGCTGTAACCGTCATGGTCATAACGTGCCCCCACGCTTTGGGACTTGCAATACCGTTGGTCGTTGCTGTCTCAACATCCTTGGCAGCCAAGTATGGGTTACTAATAAGGGAAAGGCAGGCTTTTGAAAGAGCTAAGGATTTACATGCTGTTGTTTTTGATAAGACTGGAACCTTAACCAAAGGAGAGTTTGGAGTTACAGATTTGATACCGCTTGCAGACATTGAAAAAGACAAAGTATTGGAAACAGCAGCTTTATTAGAGACAAACTCTGAGCATCCAATTGCTGCTGGAATCGTTAACAGTGCAAAGAAGATTGGCACAAATCTTTTAAAAGTTGAGGATTTTAGGGCGATTGCTGGCAAGGGTGTTGAGGGGGTTGTGAATGGCAAGAACTACAAAGTTGTCAGTCCCGGATATTTGAATGAGATTGGAGTTGAGATAAACAACCAAGATGTGGAAAAAGTAAAGCAACAGGGAAAAACGGTTGTGTTTTTGCTTGAGAATGACAAGCCTATAGCAGCAATAGCTCTAGCTGATATTGTCAGGGAAGAATCAAAGGAAGCAATAAGACAGCTTAAAAAGATGGGTTTAAAGTGTATGATGCTGACTGGAGATAACAGGTTTGTTGCTAAGTGGGTTGCGGAAGAAATTGGATTGGACGAGTACTTCGCAGAGGTTTTGCCGCATGAAAAGGCTGATAAGATAATGGAGGATCAGAAAAAGCATACAGTTGCGATGGTTGGTGATGGTGTTAATGATGCTCCAGCCTTAGCTCAAGCAGATGTTGGAATTGCAATAGGGGCTGGTACAGACGTTGCCGTTGAAACAGCAGACATAATATTAGTTAAAAATGATCCAAGGGATGTTGCTGATGTGATTAAGCTTTCAAGAAAGACTTATTCAAAGATGTTTCAGAATTTACTTTGGGCTACTGGATACAATGCTTTCGCAATCCCACTTGCCGCGGGTGTTTTGTATAGCTACGGTATTTTGCTAACCCCAGCGGTGGGAGCATTGCTCATGAGTTTAAGCACCGTAATCGTTGCGATGAACGCAAGATTGCTTAAAATGTCTTGATTTTGCTTGAAAAATATTCTAATCACCTCTTAAGCCTATTTCTAAGAAAAATAAGTCGAAAAACAACTCCACTTTTTTAAAGACTTTTAAAGCATCTTCATAAGTAGCTTTTATTGGGGTTGGGTGGGCGACAATATTCCTCTTTTCACGTATAAATTCTAAGTCCCTAAACACATCTTCCCCAAATCTGTTTTCAATTTCAGATTTTAACACATAAAGAATTTGACCTAAACTTCTTTCGCCTACAGGAGTTCCTTTTGAGACATGAAAGATTACGCTTAAAACAGCTTCTAAGGCCCTAGATGATTTTAAGATTATATCTCTACAATCGCTTTGTGTCAATTCTGGTTTATGAATAATTGATTTTGCCCTCTCAAACTCTCTTTTTGCTTCCTTTATCTTCCATATCTCATCGGAATATGCTAGGAAAGGAAAGTCTTTTTTAAGAATCTTTTCAGCTGACTTTCTTACGTCTTTCCATTCTTCATTAAACTCTTCTCTTTCAATACCGATTACATCAAGAAACTCATACACACTTAATACAATATCTTCGCCCGTTCTATCTATGATTTCTTTCTTTATTTTTTGTATTTCGTCTTTTCTGATTCGATACATTAATGGATCGACTACAATGAATTTTGAGAGTCTGTTAATACTTGAGTCAGAATTCAATTTCTCTAAAGTTGATTTAGTCTCAATTTCTAAAACCCAAATCTTTTCTCCTGAAAAAACTGTTGGAGTGAAAACTAACTCAAAAATTCTCCAACCTTCATTTGGATTATCGAGGTTTATGTAATCTTCTGGGTTTGGATCTTCAGATACGTCATAGTAACCGCGAACAATCTCAGTTGTTAAGTCCTCAACTTGCTCTATAAACTCCTGCAAATTTATTTCTTCTCCTGTATCCTTTTTTACTTCTAAATAAGTTAAAAATTCAGAATATGGTACAAATCTTTTTTTAAGTGCTGCCAATCGAATGTATGCTCGTAGCATACCTCTTGTCATAAATTTTATTCTATCATAAAGCAGTCCTACTTTAATTAAGTTTTCAGAGATGTTTGAAGGTAAATCTCCAATCCTAATAGCGTGATATTTTAGAAAATCGCCGTAAACAGGATATTGTTCCACTAGAGCGTCCATAAAATCTCTTAAAGATATGATTTTTATCATACTCATTCACCAACCTATATGATTTATGTTGTCTTCTACTCATTTTCCATTTATCGCTTTACCAATTTTTCTTTCTCTTCTCGATTGTTATTCATAAGAGTTACTCTTAAAAGTTGTTTGCTTTTGTAGGTTCTTTTTTACTCTTATGTATGTGATTAATAATGCTTTTATCTATTAAAAAATTTTTGCTATTATATGCATCGGTACTTCAACATAGCCCACGATGAATAAACTTTTTTGATTTTTTACAATCTCCTGACCATACGTTATTAATACACCACCAATCAACAATAAACGTGAAAGTGTTGCATCCATGCTTTAATGAGGAGGCATTGGGTTTTGGCAGAATTCACCTACCCGTAGCACCGAAGTGTAACATTAGATGTAATTACTGTAATAACCATCGTTCATGCAACAAACCCAATTTGGGTGCGTGCGAAAGGGTAATCAAGCCAAGTGAGGCGATTGAAATCACATCGAAATTAATTGCCAAATACAACAATATCAAGGTTGTTGGCGTTGCAGGCCCTGGTGATCCCTTGTTTAACAATGAAACGTTCATGACCCTCAAATCCATCAAAGAAAAGGGAATTCTCAAGTGTTTGTGTACAAATGGATTGCTACTTCCACACAAAATCAACCTCCTCAACAAGATTGGCGTTAAGCATATCACAATAACGATAAATGCAGTAGATCCGAAAATTGGGAGCAAAATCTACTCATTTGTAAAATGCAATGGAAAAAAGCTGGAAGGAAGTAAAGCCGCAAAAGTCCTTATACAAAACCAGCTTGAGGGATTAAGATTGGCATCAAAAAGAATGATTGTAAAGGTGAATTCGGTGCTAATTCCAGGCGTAAACGATGAACATTTGGTTGACGTTGCAAGGGAGATAGAAGATTATGCTTACATTCAGAACATAATCCCCCTTATCCCAAACTACAAATTCTCAAATATTGCTCAACCAAACCACAGATTGGTTGAGAAGATTAGAAATGAATGCGAAAGGTTTGTTAAGCAGATGATTCATTGCGCTCAATGCAGGGCTGATGCTGCAGGAAGATTACATGAAAATACAACGATTTTCACAGCATAAGGGTGTTTAACTCATTCAAAGTAAGAACCTTTGGCTTTACAAGGTGTTGATTGTCCAAAATGGATTTTGCAATCTCTCTAAACACGTAAGCTATCCCACTTTCTGGCATGCACTCTATAACACTCATCCCCTTACTCTCACAAATCTGAATGGATTTGTCCCTTGGAATTACTCCAACAAGCTTACCCCCAACCATTCTTGAAAATCTTCTAACAATCTCGATTTCTCTCTCAACCTCCCTTGAATTGCACACAATTCCTCCAAGTCTCGCTCCCACCCTTCTAATAGCCTTACAGATGTTGTTGGCAGCAAATAAAGATAGATATTCGCCCGATGTAACGATGTAAATCTCCCTCGCAAAACCTCTCCTCATGGGAACAGCAAAACCACCACAAACAACGTCTCCGGGAACATCGTATATCACAAAGTCAATTTCTTTTTCAAAAATTCCTGTTTCCTTAAGCTTTTTAAATGCTAAAAGCAAACCCCTTCCAGCACATCCTATTCCTGGCTCGGGCCCACCTATTTCAATACACAAAACACCTTTGTATCCCTCCTCTATTACTTCCCCAACCTCTCCTCCCTCCATGAGTACTTCAAGGAGCGGTTTGAGGTATTTTCCAGTAAGTGTTATCGTAGAATCTCTCTTAGGATCACACCCAACTAACATCACCTTTTTCTCCATCTCTGTCAAAGCTGCTGCTAAGTTTGCAGCCACGGTTGACTTTCCAATTCCCCCTTTTCCATAAATCGCTATTTGCCTGATAAAATCGCCTCCTTTATCCTCATAGCCAACGTTATCGCTCCTCTAAACCCCATGGTCTTCTTTTCTCCATGCATAACATCGCACAGTGGAATTCCAAAAGATTTGGATAAAACCTCTTCATACAACCCACCAACAATTAAATCTGGCTTCTCTTCTGCAATTGAATCAAAAACGTCATCGAACTCAGGCTCAATCAGTATCTTTGGATTTAGATTGTTTTGTTTTATAATTGAATTCAAATCATCAGTTGTTGTTTCCCCCACCCTATCAATTGAAATTATTACCGGCTCCATTTCAAGTTCAGTCACAAACAGCGTTAAAGGGGCAATTCTGCTGGCACCACTAATTATACAAACCTTTTTTCCTCTTGTTGCCGATTTAATTTTTTCAATTTCCATTTCTGCGACTTTTTTCTCTTTGAGCGGCATGTTTGATACTTTTTTACCCACAGACTCGGAAATAGTGGTTATAAACGACTCAGTAGCACGAATCCCAACGGGTAAGAGTGGATGTAAGTAGGGAATTCCGAATCTCTTCTCCATGATCCTTGCTGCGTCAAATCCACTAGCTTCACACATTATCACGTTCAAACTTGCTTTTGATGCCCCCTCAATTTCTTTCAGCGTTGTTTTAGCCGTCAACGTTGCATTTACTCTAACACCTACCAATGAAATCAATCTCTTGACCTCTTCCAAATCCCATCCGTATCTATATACAGCGAGGAGATTCAGACTTGAATCTTTATCTGCCCCCTCTACAATCAAGTCAACTACCTTTTTCAACGCTTCTTTGTAACCATCTATTTGATCCCCCTCAAATCCACCTGAATATATTGGCAATAATTTTGCATTAACATCCACGTCTCTTACCACCAATTCTATATCCTCACCAATAATACTGCTTGCACATGAAGTCAGTATTGCAATTAGATTTGGCTTGTACTTTCTATCCACTTCCATTATTGCCCTCTTAAGCCTCACTTCTCCCCCAAATATCACATCTTTTTCATCCATCTCTGTCGTAAGAATTCGATTTGTTTTCGCTCCTCTAACACCGAGGAGGTATCTTAGGTTGTAAACACAACCCCTTGGACTATGGATTAATGCGATGGCATCCTGAATTCCCAAAACAACTCTCAAGGCTCCAAACAACTTGCACGTTCGGTAAGGTTGCACAAAAGTGTGTTGGATTTAGCAACCTTATACCTATCGGTTTTGATGATAATTAATAATTCATCATACCTCAACCGCTCACACTAATGCTCACACTAAATGCAATCAAAAACAACGTGAGCAAAATTGTTAAACCGCACAACATCCAGTAATACTTAATGCATCTCTCGATGTCCTCAATTTTTCCCTCTTTACCCTCGATTAAATACTTGCCGGGTTTTTCAATTTTAACATCGAGTAAACCAGCCATAGCGGCAATGGGATGCCCATTTAATTTTATTTTGTACTTCAAAGCGTACTTCATGGCTCTAATATTGAAAACTGAGAATAACAACACGGAAAGTCTCGCAGGGATGAAGTTTGCCAAATCGTCAAGTCTTGCAGCAATCTTTCCAAAATACTCGTATTTACCATCCCTATATCCAATCATTGCATCACATACGTTTATAGCCCTATATACTACCGCCCCACTCACACCGAACAACGAGAAGTAGAACAGCGGGGCAAGAACACCATCCACAAAGTTTTCAGCAATCGATTCTATTACTGCCGATATTAGCTGATGCTCGTTTAATTGGGCAGTGTTTCTGCTCACTATCATCTGAACCTCTTTCGCATCCACAACTCCGCCTTTGTATGTCATTTTTGCATGCACTACCATGCTCTTTATTGATACTGACGAATAGAGTAGATAGGTAGCCCACAAAAGATTGAATGGATAATCCAGTAATGTTACAAGCCAAACCAGCAAAAATGAAAATAGAATGGTAACCAACGTCGCCACACTACCGACAACAAAGTTCATCTTGCCCTCCCATTTTGAATCGAAAAATCCCACTACTCTTCCAAACCAAACTGATGGGTGTGCAACTTCAGGAGGTTCGGCGAAGAGCAAGTCTAAAATTAACGCTCCAAATAAAATTAATAGCAACTCGTTTAAATTAAATATGCTAAAGATTGGCATTTAAAGCTACTTCGGGAAAAAGGTATGCTGGATGCTCCTCAAATGTGTACTTTATCACATCAAATCTCGATTTTAACTCTCTAACCTCTTCCCTCAGCTTGCTTACCTCTTTTAGCTCGTTCACAGCATTCCACATTATTTCAGCCAAGATTTTCATTTCCTCCTCTTTCATCCCCAATTTCGTAACCTCCTGCACGCCAATTCTGATACCTGATGGATTGGATGTCTTAGATACGTCATCCCAAGGTAGCAGGTTTTTGTTCAATACGATATTGACTTCTTCAAGTTTTTTAGCCACCTTAGCCCCCCCTCCTAATTTTGAGACGTCAGCAGCCACCTGATGGGATTTTGTAAATCCCAAGTCCTCTCCAACAACATTAAAACCCAATTCATACATCCTTTCGGCGAGTTTCTTTGCATTTCTCACCACTTGATTTGCGTATTCCTTTCCAAACTCCTTCATTTCCAATGCGGCAACTACATAGCCAGCAAGGGTATTTAAGTGGTGGTTGCTGACAACACCCGGAAAAACAGCTTTATCAACAGCCTGTGCAAACTCATTCTTACACAAAATTATCGCCCTTTGAGGGCCAAAGAAAGTTTTGTGAGTTGAGGCTGTAACAACGTCTGCTCCCTCTTTTATGGGATGTTGGAATGCTTTACCTGCTATTAACCCCAAAACATGACTTGCATCATACAAAACGTTTGCACCAATTTCTTCAGCCAATTCTGCTATTTCTTTAACGGGTTGTGGAAACAAAATTAAACTAGAACCCAAAACGAATAGCTTTGGCTTCTCCTTTAACGCAATAGACCTTGTCTTATCAACATCGATGTTCATTGCATCGTTGTCGAAGGGATAATGTAACACCTCCAGCCCCCTTATTCCGGCAGCAGAATACTTGTCGTGGGATATATGCCCACCACATGGGACTGAAATGGACATGATTTTGTCGTTGGGTTTTGTTAAAGCAAAAAATGCAGCAATGTTTGCTACTACACCAGAAATTGGCTGGACGTTTGCATGCTCAACTTCAAAAATTTCCTTTGTCAGCTTAATGGCCATTTTCTCAATTTCATCCACGAACTCACAACCTTGATAAAACCTCCCGCCAACCTTACCCTCAGCGTACCTATGTCCAAGATCTGAAACATAACACCTCCTCACAGACAGGCTTGTTAGGTTTTCACTTGCTATGAGCGGGATCGAATTCTTGTAAAACTCGGTATGTGCCTTTATTTGATTGAGCAAGATATTTAATTCATCCATAATTCTCGACTAGTGAAGAATTAATTAAGATTTCTGTTGCAGTAAAAATTTAACAAAAATTGTTTTCTTGGCGAGTTTAAAAGTGTAAGACATAATATAAACACAAAGTGCTCCGGCCGGGATTTGAACCCGGGTCGCCGGCTCGAAAGTCTATTCCACTTAATTACAGTGAGCTACGGGTAGAATATAGGCGATGGATATATTCTCGCATAAATCCAAAGACAGCAGGAGACTATGTTAACTATTTAGATCGTTATGTGAAGAACATAGTGATAACATCACCACAAGAGATCAATCATATTTTACTTTCAATTGAGAAAGAGGGAGTAAGAAGATGGGTAGTAAAGGCATTAAGGAGTTTTTTGAACTTTTTAGAGGAAGTATATGGTTTTGATGATATAGAATTGAACGCATATCGTAAAGTGTTAAAAATAACCCGTTCAGGAGTTAGACACGTGTTTGTTTCAGATGAAGAAATTGTTGAAGCACATGAACACGTGAATGATAGGTTCAAAAAGGTGTTTGAACTGATAGTCTTCTCAGGAATCAGGCTTAAACAAGCTATTGAGATGTTGAGAAACTTCAATCCAAACAATCTAAACATCATAGAACCTAAAGGAATAGCAAGATACCCAATCATTGAAACCTCGAAGGGAACAAAAAAGGGCTTTTTTGCATATATGCCTTTAGAGTTTGCTAAACAGCTTGAAAAAATGAAACTAAAGTATAAGCAAACGAGAGATGCTATAACTTACAAAAGAGTATCTGCAAACTCAATAAGAAAATGGCATTACAACTTTATGATCTCAAACGGAATCCCTCCCGACATTGCAGACTTCATACAAGGAAGGGCTGCAAAATCTGTTGTGCTATGCATTATCTTGCATCAGCAAGGCAAGCAGATGAGTTTTACTCTAAAGTTGTTGACAAATTCCCTATTGGAGGTGAAAAATGATAAGGGGAGGATGCATGATCTACACTTGGAGAGACATAGCAACAATAGCAATAGCGGTATTCATCTTTACATTTACTTTATTCTTTCTTCAACACCATCTTAACAGTCTAAAAATTGATTGGAGTCAGATTGAAGAAGTTTTAATGTTTGGGAGGTGATTAAAACGTCAATCGTGATGAAGAGGATATTGAATTATGAAAGGAAGAGGAGAATACACATGCATGTAAAAATTGAAGAAGAGCTAGTAATTGCGATGAAAAAGAACGGTAAAAACATTTCAGACACGATAAACATAGCTTTAGAAAAATATCTTAAAGA
>QMZC01000040.1 GCA_003662995.1 Archaeoglobales archaeon | reverse complement strand
TACTCTAATCTTGTTGGGGTCGGCAATGCAGGGCAAAATCTCCTTTATCTCCGCCATACTTAGTTTTTACTTTAAAACCTATTTTATAGTTTCGGTTTAAAAAATAATCTATTTTTACAATTTCTACGTATTAACTAGGCGATTTTTAGATATATAGAAATTTTTAGAAATTTCAGAATTTTACGAATTTTTAGAAAATTTTAAATAATTCTGATTATTAGTGTAAATATGACAAAGACGTGTAAGGTGGCAAAGATTGAGGCTGTGTTAAGCGTTGATAATAAAGGTCAAATTCTACTACCGAAGGAATTGAGGGAGAAGGCAAACATTAAAGCAGGAGACAAGCTCGTTTTGGTAACAGGTTGTGATGAGAAAGAAGAGATATGTTGCTTTATTCTCGTTAAAGCCGAAGTTTTAAATGAGAGTGTTAAAGAGACGATTGGCCCAATGCTGAGAGGAATTTTGTGATGGAAAGATTATCAACTTTAAACAAATACCTCACTCTGTGGATTTTTCTTGCAATGATTGTAGGGGTTGGTTTAGGATACGCTTATCCCAAAATTGCTGAAGTTATTGGCTCGTTAAGCATTGGTACTACTTCAATTCCAATCGCCATAGGCTTGATATGGATGATGTATCCTCCTTTAGCAAAAGTTAGATTTGAAGATTTAGGAAGAATTTCTAAAGCTAAAGGATCAAAAACGATGTTTACCCTTTCAGCAATCCAAAACTGGATCATAGGGCCACTTTTAATGTTTATTCTTGCTTGGATTTTCCTTGCTGACTTTCCCGCATACAGGAATGGAATAATAATGGTTGGCTTAGCAAGATGCATAGCCATGGTCATAGTCTGGAACGATTTGGCAGATGGTGATAGAGAATGGGCAGCAATACTCGTTGCATTAAACTCAGTATTTCAGATTGCTTTCTACTCTTTACTTGCCTACGTTTACATAACTCTCGCAACAACATGGATTTCTGGAAGTGGTACAGTTGTTAACGTATCGATCTTTGAGATTGCAAAATCCGTTTTGATTTACTTGGGCATTCCGTTCTTTGGCGGAATTGTAACGAGGTTTTATTTTTTAAATAAGAAAGGCAGGGAGTGGTATGAGGAAAAGTTTATTCCAAAAATAAGCCCCACTTCGTTAATTGCACTGCTCTTTACAATAGTCGTGATGTTCTCGCTGAAAGGAGAGTACATAGTCTCAATACCGTTTGACGTTGCAAGGATAGCGATACCCCTAATCTTCTATTTCCTAATAATGTTCTTTGTCTCTTTTGCTATGGGTTACTTTGTAAAGCTTGATTATGGCAAAACTACGAGCTTGGCTTTTACTGCTGCAAGCAACAACTTTGAATTGGCTATAGCTGTTGCAATCGCAACGTTTGGGTTGACATCTGGTGAGGCTTTTGCTGCAGTTATTAGGCCATTGATAGAGGTTCCTGTTCTGATCAGTCTCGTTAACGTTGCTTTGATGTTCAGAAAAAGATTCTATGTTGGAAAAACTTTAACAACCACATAGCATAGAATTCCCATGGAGTTAAGCAGTATTTTTAAATCAACAAAGTTATTTTGTAACTGCGGCGTTTTTCGAAATTAGCGGAGTTTATGGGGTATGGCTTTGGTTGAAGGAGGGCAAAGGTTTTGAATTTGCTTTACTCGGAGTTGTGTTGTTAACTACCTACGGCTTTGTTAACACCTTACAACCAGCACACTTTGGTAGAGTCTACGCAGCCTACGGTGGTGTATTTGTTATCATGTCAATTCTCTGGGGCTGGCAGGTTGATAAAATTCCACCAGATAGGTACGATGTAATTGGGGCTATTGTGGTTTTGACAGGTGTCTTCATCATTATGCATCTAAGAAATATAATATAATGGTAATTTTATTTACTTTTTAAAAATTTAATTGGTTAATAAGTTTACATCCCATACTTTTATTAACAATTCAGTTTAGTAACTGTATGGATGGTAGAGATAGGGAAATAATTGCAACATTGCAAGACAATGG
This sequence comes from Archaeoglobales archaeon, assembly GCA_003662995.1. GTDB lineage: Archaea > Halobacteriota > Archaeoglobi > Archaeoglobales > Archaeoglobaceae > B5-G16. The sequence goes on along the minus strand of QMZC01000040.1, from coordinate 18,113 downwards.
TAGGGCTAGATTATCAGAAATTGCAGAAAAAATTGGATTGTCGGCGATGGGAGCCAAAAAAAGGTTAGATAAACTTCAAAGTTCAGAAGTGATTAAAATAAAACCCCTGATCAACACAGAAAAACTTGAAATCATCACAGCCATTGTAGCAATGGAAATTGAAAGTGCCAAGGCTTTAGAAAAGCTAATAGACAGATTTAAAGAATGTCCAAGAATAATAAAGTTTTTTGTGACCACTGGGGGATACAACTTGTTTGCTTTGATATTTGCTGAAGATTATCACTCTTTAGAAAGTGTAAGCCTCGAAAGGTGTTCTTTAAGAAGTCAAGAGGGAGTCAGAAGGTTTGAGATGTATCCTATTCAGGAGATGCACTATGATGGATACTTGGACATCAAAGTTACTTCAAATAAAAATAGGGAGATTGCACCATGTGGAATATTTTGTGGTGATTGCAAGAGGTATGAAACAAACAGATGTCTCGGCTGTCCTGCTACAGAATATTATCGGGGCAGGCTTTAATTTTTTAAGTTTAGAATTTAAACCTAATTTCGGATTTGACTTTTTTAAAAAAACCGAGAAAGAAATTTAAATTTTTGTAAACAGCAAAAACAATTGAAGTTAATTGTTTAACATCTCATGGTTTGCTACAATTTTAGGGAGTGGCGGTGTAGCTTTAGCATCAATGCTGTTTTACCCGATCTTAACGTTAGTATTAACGTATATATTAACCATTGTTTTCGTTTTTTTAACTGCTATTTGGATTACAAAAGTTGTGTTACACTGGAATGCTGTAAAAGATGAGATTAAGCATGTCGTGATCGGAAACTTTTATCCCCTTCAACCCATTTCTGCAGTAATCCTCGCAATACTCTACTACAAACAATCAATACCGTTTGGAGTGCTGTTTGGCGATGTTCTTTTAGTATACGGTTCAACATTAATCTTGATAATGATATTATACCTTTCATATCACTTTTTTGCAAATAATACTACAGAATTGCACAACATACATGGGGGATGGTTTATACCTCCAGTTTCAACGATTTTAGTTACCGATGCACTACTCCTTTATAAACCAAATGTGACCTTGTTTGCAATCTCTCTTGTTTACTTCGGAATAGGAACGATGCTGTTTCTATTTATAGCCACCATCCTGTTCTTGAGGCTTGTCAATCACGAACTCCCACCATCCGAACTTGCTCCAACAAACTTCATTCTTCTCGCTCCGATAGGTATATTGATTGTTGATGTTCAGCAAATCTTTCACCATGCCGAAGTCCTCTTTTTATCAAGTACGCCAGTAGGAATTGTAGTATCCCTATCACTGTGGGGTTTCGGCTTTTGGGCGTTGGTTGTTAACATAATGCTTGTGTTGAGGTATTTGAAGATGGGTTTTCCATTCTTTTTAGGATGGTGGAGTTACGTGTTCCCTACTGCCGCATTCACTCTTGGAACGATGTCTTTATCTTCGCAAATTCGATTTTTCAAGCCTGTGGCTTTGGTAATGTACGCGTTGTTGATCTTTATATGGGTTGTTGTATCTTTTAGGACAATCAAATTGCTAGCATTTGATCGAAGTTTATAAAAGCGAAAGTATTGGTGGCTTTGCCCCGTATCTTACATTAACGTTGATCTTGGATTATATTATGATTCAGATGTTTTCAGATGTGTTCATAACTCAATCGGGTGCCTTTAAGGAGCCTTTTCCGACATTTATCTCCAAAAACCCTATCAGCCTGTTCTCCTTGGGAATCCACATGTTCAAAGTTTTGAAAATCTTAGTAGCATAAAATGTCTCTGCGAGTGACGATGGGAGGGGCTTGCAGATCGCAAAACCTCCATTCTCGTTCTGCTTCGCTAGGATATATTTTTTAACTTCTCAATATTCAGCTCCATATCTATCACCATCAAAAATAAGTGTCATCAGCCTTACGGCGGTTAGAGTTGACACTATCACCCTTCGTTTGCTCAAAACTGGAATTTTTAACGTTTGCTTTTTGTTTAATTCTTAAACTAAAATTTTAAATATCGTTTACCATGTAAATTCTCTATGGAAACCGAAGAAATTCTTAGACGAATGGAAGAGATGATCGGAGAGAAACCTCTACCGCAGCTGTTAATGTCAAAAGTTGTGCCGGAATGGATTCCAAGACAGATGGACGAGAGACAGTTTGTGATGAAGCTTGAGAACATTCCCGAGAAATACAAGCATCTTATCATGATCGCCGTCGCTGCAGCAGTTGGAAGCAAGATGTGCACAGAAGTTTTTACAAAGATTGCAAAGCGGAGGGGAGTCAGCGATCGAGAAATATGTGAAGCAATCTTAGTCGCTCGATTTGCCCTTTCTTCAACGATCTTCGCAACTGTAACTCCTGCTTTGGAGTGGTTAATAGAAGGTGATGGGGAATGAAAGTCCTCGTTCCACTTGATTTCTCAAAGGAAGCTGAGAAAGCTCTTGAGTTTGCAAAGAAACATGGATGGAGTGTAATAGTTCTGCATGTTCTTGAGGAGAGCATGCTGGAGAAAGTCTACCCGTGGTTCTCGAAGCCTGGAATGGACTTTAAAAAGTTTGTGGAAGAAAGGCTGAGGGAGGTGGAAAAAGAGCTTGAGAAGTACGATGCGGAGAAGAGGATTGTAAAGACAGGAAAGTGCTGGAAGGCAATCATCGAAACAGCGGAAGAGGAAGGAGTAGATATGATTGTTATGACTGAGAGAGGAAGTGGTGCTGTTGAAATGCAAGAGTTCGTTCTTGGTTCGTGTGCTGAGAAAGTTGCAAGACATGCGAAAAAACCTGTCCTGATCGTGAGGTGATGTGGATGGATCCGCTAACCGCAACGCTACTGTTTATTACAGGACTTATTGCCGGAACTCTTGGCGGGTTGTTAGGCATTGGTGGTTGTGTAATAATGCTACCAGCTTTAGCGTTCATCTTCAATTATCCGCTTCCAGTGGCGATAGGAACAACTATTACGGCAGTAATTCTTACGGCATCGTCTGGAGCCATAGGGCACATAAGATTGAAGAACGTCGATTACTCTACGGCTAAAGTTGTTGCCGTAAGCGGTGCAGCTGGAGCGGCCGTTGGAAGCATAATCTTCTTCTACATCGCAAACCAGCTCTGGCTTCTGAACTTCATTCTGGGCTTTGCCTTCCTCTATGTCAGCATAAGGATGATCTACGAGGGGACAGTTAAGAGAAAAATGCCAGAAAGGCCCGGCAATGAGGTGCCCGGTTCTGGAGCTGCAAAAGCATCTATTGGTTTCTTCATCGGGGTTATCACGGGGATCGTTGGTCTTGGTGGTGGATATGCTTTAGTCCCCTCATTCATATATCTGCTGAGCTCAGCAGTAAAGATTGCAGTCGGTACATCTCTTGCATCATTTATAAGCATGGCAGTTGTCAGCGGAGCGTTCAAGCTTTATCAGGGTGTTGTGGATGTTATTGCAGCAATTGCTTTGGGTGTTGGAACGATAATTGGTGCGCAGATCGGAGCAAGATTGACAAAAATCGTTCCGCCATGGGCTATCAAGGCAATATTTGGCTTCGTATTCCTCTATGTCTCGCTAAAGTTTATCTGGCAAGGATACTTGGCTCTTTAATTTCTTAACTTTTTTATTTTTTCTTTTTTAAGATTATTTTTTAAACCAAAATATTAAATACAGTTTTAGTAATAAACCTATTGTGGAAAGACGGTCGGGGGCGTTGCCGAGAAGGCGGGAGAATTTTTCGGAAGGCTTGTTAAGATGAGAGATGGGTTGGATGGGTTGCAGGAGGGATATCGAAAGTTTTTTGGTGAGGTAAAGTATTATGTGGACTTTGAATTCTCTTCGGAACTGGGAGATAAGCTTATCACCATAAGCAAATGTCCCATTCACCGCTATATGCCATACAACTGTTTGATTGGATGCACGACGTGTAGCAACCTCTGTCCTGCTAGTGCAATAGACTTTCCGAACATCGAACTCGTGAGAGAGGTAATAAAGAAACATGTAGTTTTCAAGGTTGTAAAAGAAAAGCTGAAGGAGATGGTTGGTGATTTCGTTGAAAGGGCAAAGAAATACTGAATTTGCAATCTTGCCGTGTGGTAGCGTTGCTTCAAATACAGGTGTCATAGTCACTCTTGCCACGCTGGAAGTGGTTAAAAGCGGTAAGGCAGTGGCACTCTCTTTCCCTGCCCTCATCCATGAAGTAAAAAGGCAACTCAAGCTCGCTGAGAGCTTTAAGCACCTTATTGTGGTTGACGGATGTAAAAACAAGTGTGCAAAAAAGCTGGCTGAGCATCTCAGATTGATGTACGAGGCTTACCTGAATCTCGCAGATCTGGAGATTAAAAAGCTCGGCCCGTTTAGCTCGAATGAATACGGTGAGGAAGACGTGAAGCTTGTGAAGAAAGTCCTTTTAGACATAATAGAGGAGATAGAATGGTTCGGCGCTTTGCATCCTTTGTCAGGGAGAAATACTCCTATATCATCATTTCATCGCTCATTGCCGGCATTGTTGTCGGATTTTACACTAGCTATCCCGGTATGCTGCTAAGGCGGTTCTCTGTTCTTTTTGTGGTGGTCATGATCGCCTCCATGGGATTTACGATAACATTTCGCTCTTTTGCTCTCGCTTTAAGGGACTTGAAGGGTTTTTCGGTTGGAATGCTTCTCAACTTCGTCATTGCTCCGCTTATATGCTTTGCCATAGCCTTGGCCGTTCCTCAGCGAGAGATGGTCGTGGGACTAATCCTTATTGGCGCTGTTCCCTGCGCTGGTATGGCGATTGTTTGGGCAGGGCTGCTCGATGGCAACGCTCCACTTGCTGTGGTTATAAACACCGGCACGATGATTTTTGCCCCCTTCTTCATCCCGCTCATCATGCTCTTACTTGTTGGGAGTTACGTGAAGATAAACGCTCTCGCGATGTTTCTCAATCTGATCTACACCATACTCATCCCTGTCATCGTCGGAATGCTTCTCAGAGAGTTTGCGGAAAAAAGAGTGGATGTCAAGAAATATCTTCCCCTCTGTCCTGCGATATCGGCTATTTGTGCAGTCTTTCTTATGTTCATTGCCGTTAACACTTCGGTTCCGGTTATCCTCAAAAATCTCAACCTTCTGCCACCTCTTCTGGCAGCGACAGCTGTAATATTTCCGATCCTCTTCACTTTCGCCTATCTTCTGAGCAGCAGGCTTTTTGATAAGGCAAAAAATGTTGCGATAACGTACTCATGCGGAATGAAGAACCTGCCAATCGCTTTGGCAATCGCAATCATGTCCTTTGGAACGCTAACAGCTTTGCCGGTAGCAGTTGCATTTGCCTTCCAGATGCTTACGGCGGTGGCTTTTTATCGTATTTACCGAGTAAAAGGAGGTGGTTTGTGTGTTTAGGAAGGTTTTGTATCCAACGGATTTTTCAGATCCGATAAGGATCACTTTGAAATACGTGAAGAAATTGAAGGAAGCTGGAAGTGAGGAGGTTGTGATTCTCCACGTTGTGGAGAAGGGAATCATAGAAGCTTACGAGGAGGCGTTTGCATGGGCTGGAAAGGATGTTGTTGCGGAAACGGAGAAGTTGGATGAGAAGCTGATTGAGAAGGCGAAGAAGCAGATGGAGAACGATGTCGCTGAGCTCGAAGGTTTGGGATTTTCGGTTAAGATAGAAATCAGAATTGGGAATCCGTGGGAAGAGATACTTAAGGTTGCGGACGAGGAGGATGTTAGTCTGATAGTTATGGGCGCTCACGGATGTGGAAGGCTTAGCTGCGAGCTTGAGAAGCTGATCGGCTCTACTGCTGAGAACGTTGTGAGACATTCAAAAATGCCCGTTTTAATTGTGAGATAAGGTTCTCAACTTTAGAGGTATAAAATGTGGGAAAAGCAAACAAATGCGAGTTCAAAAATCTATATGCTTCGCATTGTAGGTATTCTGTTGTTAGCGTTAGTAGTAGAATTGTCAAGAAGGATATACAACCGATTGAGAAGATTGATTCTTTAAGGCGTGTTATTTAAGGTGGTTAGATGATATTTAAAAACAACAATTCAAAAATTGCAAAGAAAATTAAGAGGAAGTTTAACTGCAAACCTGTCTCAATAAACCTCGTTTTTGAGGGTGATGAGCTAAGGGGAGAAATCCATCCACTTCCAAAAATTTGTATAGCAATAATAAAAGCTCAGAATTCAGACTTTATCCTTCCAGTTTCATCTCTTGCATGCCCTGTTGCGAGATACGTTTTAGGAGGTGAAGAGAGAAACAAGGTTATCAAAATTTTGTATGAAAAGAAGTTAGTTGCTTCAGAAAAAGCTGCTAAAAAACTTGTTTCCAAAATTTCCTGTTTTAAAGGGAATTTATTTGGAATACGCCTCTCACCACTTGAAAAGGCAAAAGCAAATCCAGATGTTGTTGTTTTTGTTACTACTCCGAAGAATGCCATGTTAATTGCACAAACCTTAGCGTACAATGGTAACATTGTTAATGCCGAATTTAATGGAATAACTGCATCTTGCAGCGAGATTATAGCCATTCCTGTAAAATACAAGAAACCTAATCTCTCCCTTGGATGTAGGGGGAGTAGAAACGTTTTGAATGACGACGAGGTTTTGTTTGCCATCCCAGCCCATCTAATACATGTTCTCGCAGATGTTGAGGTGGTGTGATGGCAAAGAAAAGCAGATTGATGAGATTCAACATGTTTTTCAGAAAATATATGACTGTGTGGGTTTTTGCATCAATCTTCCTTGGCTTGGCTTTTGGCTACGAGGTCCCTAAAATCAAACTCAGCTTCTTCGTTTTACCTCTGGTTTTTCTGATGATATACGTCATGATAATTCCTACCCAGTTCAGCCTCTTCATCAGGGTTTTGAGCTCTCCGAAGGAAGTTCTACTTGGCTTGCTCACAATTCTGGTTGTTGCGCCGCTGATAGCTTTTGCAGTGTCCTCTTTAACTTTGAGCGACCACAGCCTTATTACTGGTTTCGTTCTTGCCGGGGCTGTGCCGCCTGGTGGCATGAATGCTGCATGGACAGGCCTGCTTGGAGGGAATGTTCCTCTCGCTATAGTTCTGCAAGCTTTAACGCTGATAATCTCGGTTGTGCAAGTGCCGTATACACTAAAGTTTCTCGTCGGCACCTATGTTGAGATTCCCGTTGGATTGCTCATGCGAAGCCTATCGGTTTTAGTCTTCCTGCCCTTGACTGCAGGCTTTCTGACGAGATGGATCGTATTTAAGGTCACTACGGAAGAGAAATTCAACGAATTCAGGGCTCTCTTCCCTGTGCTTTCTGGAATGTCAGCTCTTGCAGTTGTTTTCATAGCTGCATCCCTTCAGGCAAGGAGAATAGTTCAAAATCCGTCGATAATTTCTTACGCTCTTATCTCGGCCATAATCTTCTATATCTTGCTTTTCTTTACTGGAGCTATAGTTTCAAGGCTCGCAAGGCTGAATTACGAAAATTCGATTCCGGTGATATATGGGGAAGCAACAAAAAATCTCTCTATAGCGATAGCCCTGGCAGTAGCAGCTTTTCCAAATTCAAGCGTTGTTCTTGGAGTTATAGCGTGTTTCATGGTTCAGATGCCAATAGCAAGTGTCTTCTTCAGATTGGTGCCGAAGATGCTTAAAGCTGAAAATGAAGTTTAAATTTTGATGGTTATGAAAGTATTGTTTATATCTGGAAGTCCGAGAAAAAGGAGTAATACAGATTACTTGCTCGAGATAACGAGATCTGTAACGGGAGGGGATTTTATAAAACTGTCCGACTACAGCATAAATCCATGCAACTCGTGCAGGGTCTGCTTGAAACACAAAGAGTGTATCGTTAAAGACGACATGGAATTAATATATCCAATGCTATTCGAAAGCGATGTCATAGTTCTTGGATCTCCGGTCTATTTTAACAACGTTTCAGCCCAAATGAAAGCTTTTATGGACAGAACTTGGTGTATAAGGGGTAAACTAAGGAACAAAATTGGTGGTGCAATAGTGGTTGGGAGGAGATACGGAATCGAAAGCGCAATAACAGCCATTAACGCATTCTTCTTAAAACACGAGATGATTCCAGCGAATAGAGGAGTTTGTGGGATCGCTTTTGAAGAGGGAGGAATTCAAAATGATAAGGAAGCTATTAACGCTACCAAAGAGCTGGGATACAGGATAAAGGAGCTTGGAAAGATTATAGTTTTTAACCAATTTTGATAAAGCTGAAGAGGCTCATAGAGGAGCTTGAGTTGTTTGAGAGAGAACATCAATTGAGATACTCGGCATAGCGACTTACATCCAGACTTCTTCAACGAGAAGAACTGCTAAAATCCAGAGTTTCATCCGGTTTCTCACACAGCGATATGGAAATGGATAAAGTTTGAAGAGAAATTACCTATTTCGACTGAGAAGAAGAGTAGGAATCTGATTGCATTGAAACAGTTGTTAAAGCAAACAAAAAGCGTTATTTCGTTTTCTCAGCTGTAGACATTGATAGGAATGAGTTGATTCTGGTGAGGGTCTATACGACGAGAAATTACCTTACAGCAAAATCCTTCGTCAAAGAAGTGATAAAATACTGCGAAAACAAGCCTAAGTTGTTGATAAAGCTCCTTGGCTCAAAAGTGCTTTAAAAGGTCTCGGATTAGAATTTGAGCATCAATTTCGGAAAGCGTAGCTTGGTTGAGTAAGTATTTATCTCGTTTAAGCGGAGGAGGGGTATTCTTTGCTCTATTACTGCTAAGAAGCCGGTTGTAAATTGGAGTCCGTAAGCTGTTCATGCTTTATTACAATTGCATGAGGTGTTAAGTGGACTTGTCTCTGCAATTAATCGCAAAATTTATAAACATTCTTGTAATATTCAAGTTAAAGACTAAAATATTGTGGTAGTATGTGCATGGATTGCGGTGAGCACTGGGTGCATAGTAAAAGCTTCGAAAATTTCAGGCTGGTAGTTAGAGCACTCCACTGCCCGACGAGATGGTTCATCATAGACTGCCTGAAGGATGGAGCGAAAAGCACGAAGGAAATTTTGGAGTGTTTGCTTGAGAAAGATGAAACCGTAACGTCTTCGGGACTATACTACCACCTCTCAGAACTGAAAAATGCGGGAATAGTGGAGATTGCAGGTTATATCGAGCAGAAAGGGGCACCGCAAAAGCTCTGGAAGTTGAAGGTTAAAAAGATTGTCATTCCTCTGGTGGAAGAATGATTGCGATAGAAGCTGAAGGGCTTAGAAAGAGGTTCGGTAATGTTGAAGCTCTGAAAGGCGTATCGTTTAGGGTAAAAAGGGGGGAGATTTTCGGGTTCTTAGGTCCAAATGGAGCTGGTAAAACCACCACCGTTAGAATTTTGACGGGCATATTAAAGCCCGACTCTGGAAAAGCGAGAATAAATGGCTACGATATTATTGAAGAAACTCTAAAGGCAAAACAGTCAATTGGAGTTTTACCTGAAGTGTCTAATGCATATCCCGATTTGACAGCTTGGCAGAACATAATGCTCATCGCAAGCCTCTACGGGATGCGTAGGAGAGAAGCGGAAACGAGAGCTAATGAACTGCTTAAAGAGTTCGGGATTCACGAAAGGAAAGATGCAAAGGTTAGAGGTTTCTCGAAAGGCATGAAACAAAGACTTATGCTCTGCATGGCTCTGATAAGCGATCCGGAGATAATTTTCTTGGATGAGCCGACAAGCGGTTTGGATGTCCAGAGTGCGAGGATGATAAGGGAAAAAGTTTTGGAGATAGCAAATGAAAGAAAGACAGTTTTTCTAACATCCCACAATATGGATGAGGTGAATCTGCTATGTGATAGGGTTGCGATAATAAACAAGGGCAAAATCGTTACAGTAGACACTCCTGAGAGATTGAAGAGTAGGGTTGGTGGAAATGTTGCAATTGAAGTGAGCTTTGGAGGTAAAGCAGAGTTAAACCTTGAAAATGTGGAGAGATTTGGAGATAAACATGTAATCTACACGACTAACCCGTACAAAACGATCTGCGAGGTTGTGGATTTTGCGAGAAAGAGCGGTGTAGAGATAGTTTCGATTAACACTCGAACTCCAACACTTGAGGATGCTTTTTTGAAACTCTTGGAGATGGAAAGATGAAGTGCTTTGCAATTGCAAAAAAGGATATAGTGATGTATTATCTGAAAGGTCCGGTTGTAATCTTTGGCATACTACTGCCTTTATTCTTATTTTTGGCATTCTGGATTGGTAGGAATTTGTCTTTAAACTTTCTAATTACAGGATTGATTTCAATGACTGTATTCTTTGCCTCAACTTCTGTTTCACCAGTCATAGCTCCATGGGAGGGGCAAATGAGAACACTCGAAAGACTGCTCGCATGTCCCATCTCAACAACCACAATTGTTTTTGGAGATGTTCTTGCATCGATCACCTTCGGAATAGGTATATCTCTCGTTCCACTGCTTTTAGCTTTGTGTTTCGGGCTAATGTTCAATTTAATCATAATCCTAGGAATAATATTGGCTGCCTTTTGCTTTTCCTGCTTAGGCTTGCTATTCTCATCCTACCCAACAAACCTTCCTTCAACTGTCATGATGATTTCTTCGATGATTCGCTTTCCACTCATATTCATAAGTGGAATTTTTATCCCCATTCAGAAGCTTCCTGCTTGGGGAAAAACGATCTCAATGCTCTCTCCGCTAACTTACTTCACAGATATAGCAAGGATATCATTTGGAATGAGCCCTTTTCTACCGATTTACATTGATTTTATCGCTTTAGCTGGATTTTCAGTTGTGTTCTTGGTGTTATCCATAAAACTTCATGAGCGTGCTTTGTTGAGTAGGTTATAGCTACTTCTTCCAGCTCCATAAGTTTGTAAACTAAAATTTATAAGTTAACTTCCGAGTGGTTTAAATTTTAAACAGAAAAGCTTAAATTAGTTTTGAAATATAGTAGTATTATGGTATCTGGTTGTGGTACTATACTGAGGTGGTATCATGCTCGATAAACTTTCAGTTTTCATGCAACTTGTTAACAACCCCATAACCAAAAAATCCCTCAGAAGTTTGACTGTTTACTGTGAGAAGTGTGGTAAAAGTAGACTTGAAGTTGCTTTAGAACTTTTTGTTGGTGTAAGAGACAAGGCATGCTGGAAATGCAAGATGGCAGAAAGATTAATTGAACCCATTTTACAAAAAGGTGCTGACGCTTTTAACGTTACTCTTGATGAACTAAAGGAGAAGTTTAAAGACGCTTACTGGCGTAAGGGGTTGGCGAGCGTTATTAAAGGTTTAGCATATTTCGGAGTGAGGAAGCCTTTCGTCCCAGGAGCACCATTCCAAGTTGTTTGGGATGTGACGTATGCGTGTAATCTTAAATGTAAGCATTGTTACGCAACGGCAGGAAAACCCTTGCCTGATGAATTAACAACAGAGGAGGCTTTAGATGCTATAGATAAGTTTGATAGATCGGGTGTCACCATAATATCTTTTTCAGGAGGTGAACCGCTTGTAAGAAAAGACATTTTTGAATTAACGAGATATGCAGCGGACAAGGGAATTTACGTTGCAATGGCGACGAATGGAACGCTTATATCTGACGAAGTTGCGAAAAAGATGAAGGAGAATGGAGTAAGCTATGTTCAGATAAGTCTTGACGGTAAAAAAGATACTCATGAGTTGTTTAGGGGTATAAAAGGTTGCTATGATAAAGCTGTTGAAGGAATTAAGAATGCTGTAAAGCATGGGTTTTTCGTAAACGTTTCAATGACGGTTACAAGGTTTAACTATATTGATGTTAAAGATGTCATCGAGCTTTGTGAAAGGCTTAATGTTGATTGGTTCATGCACTACAATTTTATTCCAACAGGTAGAGGCAAAAACATTGTTGAGGCTGACATAACTCCAGAGCAAAGGGAAGAGCTTTTAAAGTTCCTGTATATGAGAAATAAAAAATCAAACATAAGCTTGTTGTCAACAGCTCCACAGTTTGCGAGAGTTGCTTTGCAATGTGAGGCTGAATTTATACCAACACACTTCTACAACGTTGAAGCTGGTGAGAAGCTTAAGCAATTGGCAGAATTCATTGGTGGCTGTGGAGCTGGAAGGTTTTACATCTCGATGAGGGCTAATGGCGATATACAGCCATGTGTCTTTTTCCCGCTAAAGGTTGGAAACGTACGTGAGGATGATTTAGAGGAGTTATGGCTACACAATCACGTTTTTGAGGATTTAAGGAACAGAGATGCCATAGAGGGGTGTGGGAGTTGTAGTTATCGTTATTATTGTGGAGGTTGTAAGGCGAGGGCGTACAACTACTTTGGAGATTATTTGATGCCAGATCCTGGTTGCATTAACAACAAAAAGTACTGGGAAATGTTAAGGGGAGTTGTGTACTCTGATCACATCTCTAATAAGTGAACGAACATCAAAAGAGCAGAAGGTGAGGGCATGATATCTCTTATAAATCCAAATGCAACAGTCGAAGTCGCAAAAAAGCTTGGCATCATAACGCCACCACTAGGATTGGGTTATCTTGCATCCGTGTTGAGGGCGAATGGATTTAAGGTTCAAATAGTGGACAATCTTGTTGAAAGACTGAGTTTTGATGGGTTGATTAAAAGGATTAAAAATTCGCAAATTGTTGGAATAACATCCACAACACCCACCTTCAACTCGGCATTAAGATATGCGAAAGTTATAAAGGGGAAGTTGTCAAACGTGTTTGTAATTCTTGGCGGAGTTCATGCCACTTTCATGCCTTATGAAGCTATGAAACATGGTTACGTTGATGCCGTTTGTGTTGGTGAGGGTGAGCAAACCATTGTAGAGGTTGCTGAGAGAGTTGAAGAGGGTAAAAGCTTAGAAGGGGTTAGAGGATTGATATACAGAGATGGTTTGACAGTTGTGGAGAATGAGAAAAGAGGCTTTATTGAAGACCTCGACTCATTACCGTTTCCAGCATACGATCTGATGCCCTTAGACAAATACACGGTTTTGGGTCGCAAACTTGAGCAGTTTCCGATGATTACATCAAGGGGTTGCCCCTTTGGTTGCAGATATTGCTCTTCATCATTATTTCTAGGTAGAAAATTTAGAGCGAGGAGTGCAAAGAACGTTGTTGACGAAATGGAATGGTTGAATGAAAAGTTTGGTGCAAAGCACATCGCATTCGGTGATGACACATTTACATTCAACAAAAAGAGGGTTTTCGAGATTTGTGATGAGATTATGCGTAGGGGGCTGGATGTTGAATGGAGCTGTTCATCAAGAGTTGATACCATAAACTACGAACTACTTAAAAAAATGAGAGAAGCTGGATGTGTTGCGATATACTATGGAGTCGAATCAGCAAATCAGGAAACACTCAGTAAATATTATAGAAAAAGAATCAAGCTTGAAAAGGTGAAGAAGGCATTGAATTTAACGAAGAAAGCAGGAATAACAACAATATGCTCTTTTATAATTGGAGCCCCATTTGAAACAAAAGAGGACATAAAAAACACACTAAAATTTGCAATAAAGTTGAACCCAGACTATGCTCAGTTTTCAATTTTGACTCCATACCCCGGAACAGAGATTTACGAGGAAGCTAAAAGCAAAAACCTGATTTTAACAGAAAACTTTGAGGAATACACTGCGGGAAAACCGATACTGAAGAACGACTACATGACTCCAAAGGAGATATCTAAATTGCTGAAATACTGCTACCTGAGATTCTACTTGAGACCGGGATTCATATGGAATGAAATTAAAAATAAAAGAATAAGAGTTATTTTTGATGTTGTAAGAAGAGCTTTTGGAGGTGAAAAATGCTCAAAATCATCGGTAGAGAGTTAGGAGAAATGGTTGCGAGAAAAATGCTCGAAATGAAAGGAGTAGGGAGCAATTTGAAGGGTTTAAATGAGCTGTTAAAATTCTTTTTTGTTATATCTACAGAAAACTATATATTTTAAAAGATATTAACTTTTGTTATGCAGTTAGAAAAATTTTATGAAATAAAGAAATGGATTACACAGATAAAGGAAGTAGCAGGGTAGTTTATCTGTCTGCAATGAAAGCTTACTGCGAGTTTACAGGGTTAAACCCTAAAGAACTGATAGATGAAGCCGAAGAAGACCGAAAGAAACCTGTAAGACAGCAAGGAATGCCAGAGATGCGATTAGCTGAATTCTTTGAATGACTTACAACTGAATATGAAGTAAAGACAAGGGGAATTATTAGGAGACCATCAGGCAGAAAAGGAATTAGCAAAATGATGGCACTGACGTATGTTGGAGCTATACGGTCGTTTTACCGCAGAAATGGTTTCCCGATAACATCTAAATTGCCAAAAGAGCTGGAGAATGTTGATTTAAATCCATGCCGTCCTCATGCTTTGCGTTCTGCATTTAGCACCACTTTAAAGCTTAAAGGCTTTGATCCAAATCTTGTGGACTTCATGATGGGGCATAGGCTGCCGTATGGAGGAGCTTACCTGATACCACCAGAGGAGAAGGTTAGAGAAATGTATAGAGAGGTGGAGAGGTATCTAAGCATCAGTGGTGATGGATATATCGAAAAAGAACTGCAGCAGAAGCTGAGCTCGAACTCGAAGACACAGATCTTCTAAAGCGCATCAGGGATCTGGCAGAATTCCGACTGAACCAAGTAAGAAAGCAACAGGCTAGGGAGTGGAACAAATCTGCATTCAGGGAGGTTTGGATAAAATTAAGTGATGACGCCAAAGAATTGGTTAGAATGATTGCTGAGATGGGTGGAACAGCATTTAAAGACGATATATTAGAAGCAAAGCCTGAATGGAGCGAGATGAAGGTTACTGGACTGCTTGCAGGAATCAATAACAGGAGTAGAAGGCTTGGTTTTACAGATATGGTAAAGAGAATTGACGCTAAGAAAGATAGACATTGGACAAGCAAATATATCCTAAACAAGAAGTGTATGGAGTTTTTGAAGGAGATAGCAGGTGGTTAATGATGGAAACTGAAACTAAGCCTAAGCCTGTGGTAATTCAAACTAGAGTTGAATACGACAGAATATTTCCCGTTTATGAGCCTAGTGCTTGGCTAGAGAGAAAAAAGAATACAGAATCCCCCTGAAAACGAAGAATCTCTAAAGAAGAAATTGATAGAGAAAATGGAGAAAAGCATAGAGGAGCTTGAAAGGACTAAGAAGATGTTGGAGATGAGAGAAGAGTTCAAGAAGATAGAAAAGGTCTTGGCTGCAATATTAGATCTTGAGGGGGAACTTGAAAGTACTGAAGTCGTAGAAGAGTTGGATCCTAACGCACCACCATCTTTAGTAATTCGGTTATCTTGGGCGGTACCAGTTTTCCTAATTCGATTTTGGGCAGAGGCTCAAACAATATATTTTGATGAACATTCCTTCTCTGACCCTACAGAAATCTTTGAAGCAGATATAGAGGAAATCAGGAAAATGTCAGATTTAGAACTTATTGAGAAGCTTCTAGCTTGGCAGAAGAAAGAATTAAAAAGACTGAAAACACAAATTGATTTTCCATACTATTTTTAATTTTTTACACAAAGAAAAAGATATATACTATGCATAATATAATTATATAAAGGTGGCGGATAATGCTGGTATTAAGGATGTTTATGCTCGACCCAGAAAGCCTTGAAATTTTGGATGAACTGAAAAAAAATCCTACCTGCACAGAGCCGAAGTGAAGTTCTAAGGTGTATAATCCGCGATTACGCCGATCTGGTAAAACAATATCAGGATGACTCTTCAGCACCCTAAATTAAAAAAATGGTGTTAGTATGGAGGCGAGCTATGACATTATTAAGAACGGTTTTGAAGATCATAAGCTTTTTGGTATAACTGAAATTCCAGCCTCTGAGGAAATTCTGCAAGCATTCCCCGATCAGTTGGATGATCGCTATATTCTAAAGCTTTCCACCAACTCTGACTTTCTACCCTTCTACGTTGCAGAAAAGATGGCCGAGCTTTACAATTTGGAACTGCAAGAGGTTCCAGTACCCATAATGTATGGCGACCTGCCAAGAACAAAGGATAAAGAGAAACGGGAAGAAGTAATTGTCTCTAAGGTTATGGAGGCTTTTAAGAGGTTGCTTGGCAATGAAGAGGTTGTAGCGTTCCTGTTAGTATATTCTAGCCTGTCTTTGGGGTTTTTTGCTTTAAAGAAAGGTGATAATATGAAATTTGAAAAACCTAAAAAGTGTCTTGACTGCTTAAATGCAAAACTAAAAGATGACAGGGTTTACTGCTATGAATGGGGGGTAATAGTACTTGCTACTCACGCTAAAATCTGCCCAAGGTTTGTTCCAAGAAAAAGAAGGAAGGAAAAGATAAGAAAGGTGATCAGGTATGGCAGAATATCTTATTGACGAAATCACAGAGTATGTTTTTAATGAGCGTAGACTGACACCAACACGAGATTGGGCTGAAGCTATTGCTATCAGTCTTGTTTCGTTATTTAGCCATCCGGCAAAAGTATTAACGAAGAAAGGATTCATAAGACTTAACTTATGGTATATTTTCATTGGTCCAAGCTCGCTGGCTAGTAAAAAGTTCCATTGGATAAGTTCTATATAAAACTACTATTGCGACATAAGGAAGAAACGGGTGAGAAACTAACCTTGCCCTTCCATGCAACCAGTGAGGCGATGATCGAGCATTTAAGCAGAGATAATAAGATTGGGGTTATAGTTAAGGATGAGGCCACAACAATACTCAAAAATGCGAGGAAACAGTATGGAGCTGATTACTACGAAATGATGAGTAAGTTATACGATGGAAGCTATTACGAAAGAAGAACAAGAAAGGCAGGATTGGAAATAGTTCCTTCTGATACTTATGTAAACATGATAGCTGCTACTACCCCTTATATATACAAGGTGCTCGAAGAGGAATTTTTTACTCAGGGTTTGGGCAACAGAATACTCTATGTACTTTGGAATGGTGAAACTGAGGATTCTGAGGGAATATTTGATGTTGATATCAAAAATTACGATAGTAAAGATGCGGATATACTGAACAAATTAAGGACACTTAGGGAAAAATGCGAAAACGTGAGAACTACTATACCTTTAAAAGAATCAGAAAGCACTCTAACAAAGTGGAGAGATAAAATCAGTAGGATAGTTGAAAAATTTTATAACGAAGGGAAATTGATCGAGCAAAGCTACTATGGACGCATGTGGGAGATGTTGGTGAAGCTGGCAGCATTACATTCAATAGCTAGGTGGTATAATAATCCCAAGGCTAATGTAGCATTCGTTATTGAAGAAAAAGATACACAATGGGCAATTGACAAGACTATAAAGTATATAAAAAATTTTCATAGACTGCTTGAAGAATGGAGGGGGGCGACTATTAAGACTGATGCAAAATTAGAAAGCAGCGAAAAACTCCATGAGACAATTATTGCGACGATTAGGGAGAATGGTGGTAGAATAACTAAAAGAGAACTCCTAGCAAAGAGAAATATGACCAAAAACAAAATCAGTGCCCATATTGAAACCTTAGTTGAAATGGAGAAAATAACACTCGTATCAATACCATGGGGAAGTCATTTTAAGACTGAGATATTCCTTGATCCGGATGAAGCAGAGAAATACATGACAGAAATGAAACAAAAGTACCCGAACAAACTAGTGTTCATACCAACTTCTGAAATGATTAGAAAAGGACAGTGGTAACAAAGCTTATAAGCTCTATACTCTTATGTAATTTCTTTAATTTCTTTATTACCTCCTTAGAATCTTATTTTAATAAAGCTTAAAAAGGTTAAAAAGGTTAAAATATGTATAAAAATATTAAGCTCTAAAAAGCTTAAATGATTAAGCTTTAAGCCTTTAAGCCTTTTATTGAAAGGTAAGATAGATGATATTTAAGGAAAAACAGGTCAGGTAGGCGATATTAAAAAGCTTATACTAGTTTAAGCTTTAACTAATAATGAATTAACGTATTCCAGAAAAGCAAAGATAGGAGTGTATTTAGACAAAAGTAGGGTGCTAGGGAATCCAAAACGTTATAATGAATTTAGCTATAGATTTGATTTAAGTTCGAAATGCATGTGTATAGTCCTGAAATTTTTGACCTTATAAACCCTACTCATTCTCCAACCACCTCATCAAAAAGCTTGAATGCAACACCTAACCTCGCCTCTACAGGCAACCTGCTCCAGAAGGCATCT
>QMZC01000039.1 GCA_003662995.1 Archaeoglobales archaeon | reverse complement strand
TTTCCAGAGGTACTTTGTTTCTCTCGAAGATTTTTAGCTCTTCTACAATTTCCTTTACTTTTAGCATAATAATGCATGATTTTAAGTATCTATAGTTTTATACTAATGTGGACATGTCCTTTAGGATAACCGAAAAATTCAAATAATATTGAATATATATTCATTGTGAGAAGGCGGCACAGAAGGAGATGTAAAAACAAAAGATGGAAAAATTGGAGAAATCTATGTACGCAGGGTGCAAGTGCTGGTATAAGTGTTAGATGTGCTCCAGCTTTAGCTATATCAGATGTGACATTAGATGGTAAAGCTAGAAAAATTTACAATTTGCTTCCAAAACTGGATTGTGGGAGTTGTGGTTATGAAAGTTGCTTAGACATGGCTAAAGCTATAGCAAATGGTAAAGAAAATCCTAACGCATGTTTTGTGGCTGGAGATGAAATTGCATATAAAATTGAGAGAATATTGGGAGGTGATGCGTGATGTGGGGTGGTAGAGGCAGAGGTTGGAGAAGGTATCCCGGCTTTGGACCTTGGAGCCATCTTCCACCATGGGAAAGGCCTGGATGGAAGTTTGGTAGAGGTTGGTGTTGGTGGTATTTAAGCCCATACAGCGCACATATACCAGAAATTTCAAAAGAAGACGAAATTAGAATGTTAGAAGAGGAGGCAAGATTTTTAGATGATAGGCTCAATGAGATAAAAAGAAGGATTGAGGAATTGAAGGATTGAACCTCTGCTTTTATTTTTTATTTTAACTCAAAAACCACCACCTGAAAAATTTAATAACCCCCAATCAATTCAAGTCATGGATTACGATTCGCTGGGATTGATGGTTGGAATTGAAATTCATCAGCAACTCGATACTAAACACAAGCTTTTCTGTTACTGCCCCACACCCCACAAGGATATTGAAGAATCAAACTTTGAATTCTTCAGGTATTTGAGGCTTAAGAGAAGCGAGATGGGAGAAGAAGATAGAGCAGCAAAAGAAGAAGTTGAGAGGAGCAAGAAATTCATTTACAAGTTTTATGATACTACATGTTTGGTTGAGGCTGATGAGGAGCCGCCAAGGGAGATTAACAAGGAAGCGTTGAGGATTGCAATCCAAATAGCCAAAATGCTAAACATGGAGTTTGTTGATGAAGTTCATGTGATGCGTAAGATTGTAATTGATGGTAGCAACACAACTGGTTTTCAAAGAACCGCCTTAATAGCTTTCGATGGGGTTTTGGATGATGTCGGAATTGCAACTTTATGCGTTGAAGAGGAGGCTTGCAGGAAAGTTGAAGACAAAGGGGACTACGTCGTCTATTCCTTGGATAGACTGGGCATTCCTTTAGTTGAAATTGGCACCTATCCAGACATTAAATCGCCAAAGCAAGCTAAAGAAATTGCAGCAAAGCTTGGAATGATTCTTCGCTCTACAGGCAAGGTTAAGAGGGGTTTGGGGACGATTAGGCAAGATGTGAACATATCCATTAAGGATGGAGCGAGAGTGGAGATTAAGGGCGTTCAAGCCCTCGACATACTGGATAAGATTGTTGAGTACGAAGTTGTGAGACAGGTGAACTTGCTAAAAATTAGAGATGAGCTGAAAAAACGGAATGCATCTGTTGTTGATAGAATCTTTGATGTCACGGATTTGTTTAAAAACACAAAGTCAAAAATACTGAAAAACAAAACGGTTAAGGCAATCCTATTGAGGGGTTTCGGCGGTGTTGTTGGCAAGGAAATTCAACCGAACAGAAGATTGGGGACGGAGTTTGCAGATATTGCAAAGATGTTCGGTCTTGGAGGGATATTCCACACAGATGAGTTGCCGGCTTATGGAATAAGCGAAGAAGAAGTTAAAGCACTAAAGGAATTTGTCGATGCCAAAGAATACGATGCAGTGGTTATGGCCGCTGGAGATGCTTTGAGAGTTGAGAGGGCTTTACAAAGGATAATCGAGAGGGCGAAGTTTTGCTTGATAGGTGTACCTGAGGAGACGAGAAAAGCTAATGAAGATGGTACAACCTCTTATCTCCGCCCATTGCCAGGAGCTGCCAGAATGTATCCAGAGACTGATGTACCTCCTGTTTTACTCACAAAGGAGTTTTTAGACGTGGAAATCCCAGAATTGATTGTTGAGAGAGCTAAGAGGTATGAAAAGATTTTGCCAAAGGATTTAGCTTATGTTATAGCTGATTCAGAATACTACAAGCTGTTTGAGGAGTTTGCTGAAAAAATTCAGCCCACCGTGGTTGCAAGGGTCTTGCACACGATTCCATCAGAACTTAAGAAGGATGGTATTAACGTTGAGCTTCTGGATGAGGGTAAGTTCAGATTGGCACTTGAAATGATTGAAAAAGGTGAGATTGCAAAAGAAGGGGCTGAAGAAGTACTAAAAATCCTATGTGAAAACCCGAATGCAACTAAGGAGGAAATATTAAATTCCATTGGAAAAGTCAGCGATGTAGATAGTTTTATTCAGGAGTTAGTAAAACAGAAGGGGGATCTGATTAAGGAAAAAGGTGAACATGCATTTAAACCGTTAATGGGTTTGGTTATGAAGGAGTTTAGAGGTAAAGTTGATGGGAAGATAATAGCAGAGAAGTTAAAGAGGGCAATAGAAGAGAAACTATCCTGATTTAACGTTGATCGTTGGCTATGGAAAAACCCATTATTTAAATACCTTCCATCAAACTTGGGCTAATGGCTGAATTAGCTACCAACATTGCAGAGGTACTGCTAACCATAAGGGTAAAACTGATCAGGATAATTTTTGCTATCGTAATTTTGTGGGCTTTGATTTACGCTTTTGTTGCAGACGAGATAATATCTAAGATAGAGTCTGATTTGTTGCCAGAGGGGGCAGAGACAATTTATACTTATCCGTTAGAGGGTTTAATCCTCAAGTTGAAGATTTCCTTGGTTATTGCCTTTGTTTGCATATTGCCGTACATAATTCGCCTGACTTATAAAACGCTTAAAGAGAGAACAGAGCTTTTGGATAACATAGACATAAGAAAAACCACAGCTATAAAATATGCAATTGTTTCTGTTACACTTTTTGCCTTGGGTGTAGCGTATGGCTATGTTATAATGTTACCTCTCTTCATGAAATTTCTGTATCAGAGTGCTGTAAGTCAAGGTGTTACACCGATGTACACAATCTCAGAATTCATCGGATTTATCGTTTTGATGTTAACGATTTTTGGTTTGGTTTTTCAAATGCCAATTGTGATGCTCTTTTTGGTTGGCAACGATATCGTAGAGTTTGAAACTTTGAAGTACTACAGAAGACACTTCTACGTTGCATTTTTTGTCATAGGAGCAGCAATAACACCTCCAGATGTTTTTACACAGGCGATGGTGGCTTTACCAATGATTGCCTTCTTTGAAATAAGTTTGCTATCGATTAGAATTATTCACAGAAAAAAGATTAAGAGTAAAGAGCGTTAAAGGTTAAGCAAGACTTCTTCGTAACTTTCCTTTTCAACTTTATAAAACACGCCAATCGGTATTTTGTTTGTTTGATAGCTCAATTTTAATGCTTCTTCAAAATCTCTGGCTCCATCAACTTCATAAACCACTTTGCGATAAAACTTCCAAGTGTTGTTAAAACTGACACATGGTTGAAGTATTTCAACAAAGGAGAACCCCTTGTGCTTCATTGCCTCATACATAATGTTTGATAGATGCTCTACCTTACCAGCATAACCCCTTGCCACAAACGTTGCACCACTTACAAGCATCAACGCTATTGGATTTAGAGGCTCTTCGGGATTTCCTTTAGGTGTAGATTTGCTTCTAAACCCTTTAGGACTTGTAGCGGTAATCTGACCAGTTGTTAACCCAAAAACACCGTTGTTGTGAAGGAAAATTGTAATATCACTGTTCCTCTTTGCCGCATGAACTAAGTGTTCTATACCTTCATTTAATGCATCACCATCTCCAACAAATCCAACAACCGTCAAATCTGGATTTGCAAGCTTTATTCCAGTTAAAAACGGTGGAACTCTTCCATGAATTACATGACAGCTTGGTAAGATTAAGTAATCGGATATTTTGCCATGACATCCTATGCCTGAAGAAACTACAACTTTTTCCATTTTTGATGCAGCTTTTTCAAATGCTCTAAGAATTCCAAAATTCCCACAGCCCGGACACCATGTTATCGTCTTCTTTATTTTTTCCTTTGCCTCTTCAAGCTCCATTTAATCACCTCTCAATCTCTCCCTCAATTCCTCAGGCGTAAACGGTCTGCCATCCCATCTGTTAATCCTTTCAACTTCTCTACTCAGCTTATTCTCAATTTTGTTAGCCAACAATCCAGAATAGTTGCATTCAACAACTATTACCCTTCCTTTAATTTCAGGTACGATTAGTGGACGGAGGTACCTCATTGCAATGAGTTTGTAGCCCAGTTCCTCAGCAACATCTTTAACAGCACCAAAAGTGGAGCCCCACGTTATTATGCAATCCTTTCCATGGTTAAAAACCTTGTATGGTTCTCTTTTTTGGATATCCTCCTTAATTGCTACCTCCTTCCTCATCCTTTTGGCATACATTTCCGTTGCAATTTGCGGATTGTCCGTCGTAAACCCAAATTCGTCATGTTCGTTGCTGTTAGCCTTTACAATATTTGGTGGAAAAGCTATTTTTGATATACCCGTATTTGTAACCTCGTATCTCTTGAAAATCCCCTCACACCTTTCTACAACCTCTATTTTTTCCTCCGTAACGCTTCCATTCAAACCATCTATACTTTCATAACTCTCAGACAGGTGTTTATCAGTGAGCAATATTGCGGGAGTTTGATACTTCCACGCTAAGTTTAGAAGCTCAGCAGTCATGCTAAAAGCATCTTCGACTGTTATTGGAGAGGCTAAAATTAAAGGAAATTCACCATGCGCAGGATGAATTACGAAATCCAAGTCTTGTTGAGCTGTATAAGTTGCCATGCCTGTTGATGGACTGCTTCTTTGTGCTTCAACAACCAACACCGGAATCTCAGCCATCGCCGCCAGACTTATGCTCTCTGTCATCAACGCAAACCCACCACCACTTGTGGCAACTGCTGCCCTTTTTCCGGCAAAAGCACTCCCTAAAGCCATCATTATTGCTGCAATCTCGCTCTCAGGTTGTACAGCTATAACATCTTCCTGCTTTGCAAGGAAATGCAGTATTGAGGAGGCTGGGGTCATTGGATATGCATAATAATTCCTTAAACCAGCTCTCATCATTCCAATTGCGATTGCATCGTTACCACTATACACCTCTTTGGCATCCCCAATCTTTTCAACTTTCAGGATTGGTTCAATCTCTTTTACGTAATCGTAGCCTTCCTCAGCAAGTAAAATATCCGACTCAGCATCATCGTATTCCTTTCTAAACAACTCCTCAAGTACTTCAAATCGGATGCCCAATAAACGGCACAAAACACCCAAAACTATGGCATTTCGGTAGATAATTGGCTTATGTTCCTCTTTAATAAACTCCGTCATAGGAATGGGTATTGTATTGCCATTTGAACATTCAAACTTTGAATCGTGGATTATTAAACCCTTAATTCTGTCCTTATGCAAGTCCAATACATAATCCTCCAAACAAACAAATAAGTCGTAATAGTATCTATGGGAGTGGATTTTCCTGTCAGAAAATCTAATCACACTGGCATTATGACCACCCCTTATTAGGGATTGATACTCTTGATATACAAAAGTATTGTAGCCTAAGCTTGACAAAAGCTTTGCGACAAGCAAACCTCCTCGCCTCACACCGTCTCCAGCAGCTCCAGAAATTGCTATACAGAAATCCATGTTGTGAGTTAATTTTAAGTAATTAATTTTTGCGGATTTTTGAAATTGCATTCTATACTGCTCTAAAAACGATAGTTACCAATTATTTTGACGGCAACATATACAATATAAAATAAAAAATATAACAATTATAAAAATTTAAATGTCCTCAAATCTGTTCTTCAGCTTGTTCATAACCTTTGGCAGTGTTGTATATTCCATGTCCTCACTTGGCAAGCGGTGGGGTTCGAAAGGTCCATGCCTTCTCATGTATTCAGCAATGTCTGCAGCTTTCTGCCTCGTGTAGTCAAAAACGGGGTCATCGAACATGTCAACTGGTCCGATTATCTTTCCATTACACAATTGGAAACCAGCAGCAACGCATCTTGGAGGGCCATCGAACCTTGTACATTTACTGTATTTGAATGGGACGGGCATTATTGGTCCATTATGACTTCCCCTCATCCACCCGCTCACCAAATGCGGGAATGCAAAAGCCTCCAAAACCTCGCCTACTGCTGGCAGACCACTTTGTGCTCTAACTAATGCAACGGGGTCATCCTTACCAACATATTCCCCAGCAATCTGGTAGAGTTTCTCTGTGCTTATAACTGCAACTGGCTCATCTGCTGGCAATTTGCCACCCTCTTTCGGGTAGACCCTCTTTATCACAAATCTGCTTTTGCCACCGATTAATGCCAGTATGTCATACATCTCCTCCGGAGTTTGCATGAATACCCTTTTTTCCTCATAGATATCCCAGATCTCGAAAACAAAGCCGTTGTGCAACGTCGGGTCAATGACCAATCCAGCAGTGTTAAATGGGTCAGCGAATATCCTGAATATTGGTAAATTAAATGCTCCTGGCTCAGTTTTGTCCATTAAGAAGGCTATTACAGGCTCTGCACCCCTTTCAGTGAACTCCATCTCTGCAACTCCCGGACCCAATCCTCTGACATTTCCTGAAAAAGCATCAGACAGCAAATCTTGTCCTGCACCATAAAGTTTAAGCTCTTTTGCCACATCTGCAGCTTTTTTAAAAGTATTCCACGCCAACTCATGGATTTCTTGGTCATCAACACCTTTTTTGTGGGTGATAATCAAATCCAAGTCGTCCCCAGCATTTAAAACTCTGTAATCAATAATTTTGCCGTTTTGCTTTTCCTCTTCCAACGCTTTCTCAGCAACTTCGATAATCTCCTTCGGAACAATCGTATGCCCAGCAACACTACCAACGTCTGCCTTAATAATGCTAACGGTGATTTTCATAATAAGGCTCTTTTGCGTAAATAATTTAAACTTTAGGGTTTCAGATTTGATGGAGATAATAATGATGAAGGGTGTTAAGATGGAGATGATGGAAAGAGTACCGACAGGTATAACAGGTTTTGATGAACTCTGTGAAGGGGGGTTGCTTAGAGACAGAAGCTACCTCCTTTCAGGCACTTCAGGAAGTGGTAAGACCGTTTTTGCCATGCAATACTTGTACAATGGTGCTGAAAAGTTTAATGAGCCGGGCATCTTCGTTTCTACCGAAGAAAGACCACAACATGTAAGAGAACATTTTATCACCTTTGGATGGGATTTAGAAAAACTTGAAGATGAAAACATGCTAGCCATTATTGATGCCACTTCAACAAAGATTGGATTGCCGTCTGATGAGAAATATATAGATGTGAGACCTTTTGATACTCGATCTTTACTCGATCAAATCATCACAATTCAAGATGAGATAGGAGCAAGGAGGGCTGTTTTGGATTCAACAACTTCTATCGGGTTTATAATAAACGACATTGCGAAGTTTAGGGTGGAACTGTTAAAAATTTCAACGACGATGGAAATTTTGGGATTGACGTCTATCTTGACGTGTGAAGTTGTTGAAAGCGGAGACAGAATCAGCAGATTTGGTGTTGAGAACTTTGTTACTGAAGGTACAATAGTGCTGTATTACACAAGAATGGAGAACATTAGGGTTAGGAGTTTGGAGATATTTAAGATGAGGGGTACAAACCACAGTAAGAAGATACATCCATTCGATATTACAAGTGAAGGTGTGGTTGTGCACTCAAAGGAGGAGGTGTTTACTTAGCCCGTTTTTATTTTGGTGTTTGGAAGAATTATTTAAATAAAAATTAAATTACAAAATTTCTTCGTAAAATTTTTGAACCATTCTTTTGTCCAGAAGTAATTCTTTTTCCTTTAGAACCTCTCTCTCTAACTTCTTGAGTGTTGCGTGTAAAGCGAACTCAACCCCCCAGCTTTCGCCAGTAACAAAAAATACACCCCTCTCACAACTCAACTTTATTCTGACATGTATCAACGGCAGACCTCTAAACGATTCCTTGTGCTTCTTTATGTAAACGAATAACACTGATTCTCCCAAAAAGTCTTTAAATTTGCGCATGAATTTCTCCAAATCTTTCAATATTTCATCTCTCTCAAACTCGTCAATGGTTATGTCTTTGGTTATGATTTGCACACCGTATTCCGTTGGTGTTGCCCTCTTTATAAAACTCTCAAGAATATCCTTCTTTATTACAATCCCCTCTGCTATTCCTCCCCTCGCAACAACAACACTCGAAATTCTGTTGTTCACCATCTCCTCAATTACATCCGCTACGCTGTCGTTCCTTTCAGCTGTGATGACGGGGTAGCTCATAATACTTTCAACCATAATTGACAGTGTTTTCTCTTTCTCACCACTTCCCTCTCCCAATCTTGCTCTTTTCCTTGGAGATATTATCCTGTCTATTATATCTTTGCCGGTCACAATCCCAACAACCTTGTTGTTCTCATTGACAACCACAACCCTATCAACACCATGATTTCTCATCGTCGCCAACGCCTTTGCAGCAGAATCAAACGTTTTTACTGTAATTACTTCCGGATTCATCACTTCCTTCACTTTTACATCCTTAAAGCTTGATTTAATGCTGTTTAGAAAATCGTTTATGTATATCACCCCATACTTTTTGCCATCAAGTTTGATTAAAACAAAGGGAGTTGAATCCTCAACAAACCTTCTTGCGACGTTGTCTGGTGTTAGGCTGTCTATAGTCAAAATTCCAGTTCTGACGACGAAGTTCTTGATCTTGGTTTCGTGGGGATTTGTCATAACACTACCCCTAATTAGATCTTTTTCCCTTACAACACCCACTATTTTCCCATTTTCCTCAACCAGTATGGCATTCACTCTGTCTTCAAGTTTTTCGAGCATTGGAAAGATTTTGGAGACCGTTTCGTTAGCGTTAATGACTTCATACTCTTCTCTTACCAATTCTTTTAATAGTTCAGCATCCATAACAATCACCTCCTAATGAAATTAAACGATGTTTAAAAATGTACCTACATCACCTGATCAAACTCAACGTAGTCCTCAGGCAACTCCTCATTTCCTGCCTCATCCAAAACTTTCTCATCGATGTATATTGGGCATGCAAGCCTTACGGCTATGGCAATACTATCACTAGGTCTTGCATCCACTTCTATCTCGTGATCGTTTTGTTTGATTATTAGCCTTGCATAAAACGTGTTGTCAATTAAATCATCAATGATGACTTTCTCAACCTTGCCCTTTAGCTTATTTATAACATCAACCATTAAATCATGCGTCATCGGTCTTGGGGGAACTTGATTTTTCATGGCTGAATGAATTGCAATAGCTTCGGAAATTCCGATATAAATTGGTAAAACCCTACCATCCTCAGACCTAAGAACAACTACAGGAGATGCACCAAATACGCTCGGTGCTGCATAAACACCAAAAACCTCCGCTACTAACTCCATTTAAAAATATTTGTACAGCATGTATTAATAATTTGTCGTTGAGAGGAACATTTTTAAGCAATTTTGCAAATACTATTAAGCCGGGGTTGCCGAGCGGTAAGGCGCACGCCTGGAGAGCGTGTGGGCGTTCGCCCACGTGGGTTCGAATCCCACCCCCGGCGTGTTTATTCGAATTATAAAATCCTAATAATGCTTTATTTCCAAAATAATATTAATAAATTAAATAATTAAAAATATTTAAAATTTTCTAAAATCATCTAATATTAAGTAAGACATCTTACATTCGCTTTAGAATTATAAAATAAAAATTTTTAAATTGTAAATTATTTAAAACCATTATGAGCTTCTTCTCATACTCTGCTTCTGGTAGCATCATCACTAGGCTCCAGAACGACTTTAACGATTTCACCATACCTACAAAACATCGTTTCAATGCCTTCTTTGCCGTGCATGCTGCATCAACAACCTCAAAGCATCCTACATTTCCAAAAACTGGACATACTATAAAAGCTCATCCAAACCACCTCCCAGTGAACTTTCTGTTTCATTCAAAGCCTGCTTGTTTGAGAGGAGGGCTGAGAATTTGTAGAATAGAATCTTTCAGTAGAATGTTATTCTCTAAAGTACAGTACAGTGAAGTTTACTTACCTGCGCAAAAGTTGAAGATGTTAAGATATTCTCGGAAGTTTACTAAGTGCAAGGCTAAACGACAAGTTTTATAATGTTGCTTATAAGAGGATTTGAAAGATTAGGGACTTTAGTGGAAAAGTTGATAAAAATACGGAAAGTTCATATATGCTGTACAAGGTATATAACACAAATAGTGAGTTGCAACGGAAATAATTAAAATAACCCACATATGGGGTTTGAGTATGAGGCAGAATATCTCTAATAATTCGAATAATTTTTCAATATCCGTTCCAAAATTAGTTTTTGCAATAGATGTTTCTATGGAGATAAATAAAATAATTAACATAGTTAAAGAGGGTGTCCTCGTTGGAGCGGATATTATCGAAATAGGCACTCCTTTGATTAAAATATATGGTGTAGAAATAATAGATTTTGTGCACAAAGCTCATTCGAATATTCAAATCTACGCTGATTTGAAAGTTGTAGATTTCCCCGAGATTGTGATTCCAAAGTTTTTTTCAGCAGGTGCATCGCTGATATCTGTCATGATATTTGCAAATAAAGGAAATATACAAAAAGCTTTAGAACTAGCAAAATTATATAATAAGAAGATCCTTGTCAGTACAATGGGTTATCCTATATCTGAATTAAAAACCCGTATTGAAGAACTTTCCCAGTTGGGAGTGGAGTATATAATAGCTCATGGAAGTGGAGAACCACATGAGGCATTTTACGATATGGTAAAGAAGTTAAAAATAATGGCCACTATTCACAACATTAAATTAGTTGCTGCAGGTGGGATTAATAGGTCAAATCTATATCAAATTTTAGATTATAATCCTGAGATGATAATAATTGGAAGAGGGATAATAGAGAAAGATATAAAAACTGAAATTAAATATATCAAAGAAAAAATGCTAAAATATCAAAAAGATAAGGGAGGGGATAATTATGCCGGCAAATTATAAAAATTTTGTAGACCTAATTATAAAAACCAAAGTTGCTAAGTTTGGTAAGTTTATTCTCAAAAGTGGAAAAGTTTCGGATGTTTTTTTTGATTTTGGTCAGATATACTACGGTTCTGACTTGTTTCAGCTTGGGAAATATTATGCTGAGTTTATTTTTAATAATTCTTTATATGATGTTGATGTGTTATTTGGTCCTGCATACAAGGGTATTAATATTGCAATAGCCACAAGTATTGCCTTATTCGACGAATATGGCGTATCTATTCCCTTTGCATATAATAGAAAAACACCGAAAAGACATGCTGAAGGTGGTAACTTCGTAGGGTATCCTCTTTCTTTGGCGAAAAGTGTTCTAATAGTTGATGATGTTTTTACAGATGGTGGAACTAAATATGAAATTATCAACTTACTTTCGCAGTTTAAACAACTTAAAATCAAGGGGATTGTTGTTGGTATAGATAGACAGGAGGTAGACAAGAACGGAGAATTGTATAGTGAAATATTTATGAAAAGTACTAAAATAAAATTATACTCTATTACAACAAAAGAGGAGGTACTCTCATATGATAAGCAGGGGTGATATATGGGATGTCACGAAGGGTATTATTGGCAATTTGTTAGTCATCTTAATTTTTTAATTTGTGGATCGGGAATTGTAAATTTAGTATATATGATTATTTATAATTCATATAATATGATTTTAATATTGATTACCGTCTTATTTTTTGTTTTATTTATAATTTATTATTTTCGTACATATTTTAAAGTTTATATCTATGATGGAAGAGAAGATGCTATGATGGCAAATGTAGAGTTGCTGAAAATAAAAGAACCCCGCGATGCAACCCATAAATATATCTTATCAACTCGATTTAGCTTGTGGCTATCATCAGAAGTTTCTCGCCCAAGAACAGAGTTTAGATCTTTATTGACAGAAAAGATAAAAAATGGCATAGAAGTTAAACGAATTTGGCAAATACGAAATGAAGAAGACTTAAAAAAACTTAGTTCTTATCTGGAGCAATACAAAAATTATGATAATATATCAATAAAATATCTAGTTGGCAAATCCTCTCTACCTGAAATATTATGTGTGTATGGAAAAGTAGCGTCAATTTCTATTCCACAGGACACAGACCCTTATAAAATGGTAACTGCTATTCATTTTTATAATAAAAGAGTTATTAAGCGATTGGAAAAATATTTTAACGCGATATGGGAGATTGCTACCCCGTGAAAGTCGGTAGTAAAATTAATTACCAAGTAATCGAAAAATTAAGAGGCGAGATTCATGAAACTAATAGTACCTAAGAAGTTTCTTAATGATTATTTTAGATATTTATATTATTCAATATTACCTGAATACACACTCTGGAATAAAAAAGTTTCAATTATTGTAGAACCGATATGTAGTTTAAAAATTGATAGAATGAAAATAGTTGATTGGAAGGTAATAGATGAGATGCTAAATACCCCTTTCCAACAATCTAAAATTAGAAACTATATAAAAGATGAATTAGATCTAGCAGATTTATGATCTTGAGCAGGTTCTACTTCCTCTCTCTAAAAATGTCTTTGAATTAGATGATGACCATTTTTATACCCAGGAGAACGATTGAAAAAATTGATATACGAAATACTGCCTCGTAATCCAACTATTAGCTTAGATGTCGATGGTATTTGTCATTTTCATCCAACTAATGAAGCATATTTCAGCAATTTAGATAATCAGAGTTTGAGGAAATTTGCCAGTATTATGAAAAAGTATAATAAAAAATATATCCTTGCTCTTATTATAGCGAGAGGTGATATATACAACTACATCCAAAAAGCAAAAGAATCTAAATCACAATTTGTTGGGCATATGATGAATACAGTGGAAAATATTAAATTTGATACAAAAATTTTTTATTCAAAAGGAGAAGAGAAGCATGTTGATATTTTGCTTGAATAATTTTATAAAATTGTTGGAAAACGTACCCCCTATTACAACTTTCCACCATTTCTTCACTTTCTACGGGTGGTGTACATTGGCTTGCCCAAATTTACATGTAACAAATTTCGTATATTGAGTGTTATGTGTATAGGATGCTTACATGAATCAACAACCTAATTTCTTTTTTCATACTTCCATATTTCTATCAAACAATCATCCAACTTTCTCATCTAAAAAGACTTTGTATAATCTCCTTCCAAAGGAAACAAAGCGATATAAAACCGAAAAGAGCCTTGAACCCATCCAAAGTACAGGTTCATTTGTGATTCTGTCAAATAATTTGCGAGCTTTGAGGCTCTTGTATGTCTTAAAATATGGGGATGGACTCTCCTCTTTATCCCAGCCTTTTTTGCAGCCGTTTTTATTATCTTTGTAAGGCTCTGGTACTTCAAAAGCTCACCAAACTTTCTCTGACTCAAACTGCAGAAAACGTACAAATTGTGGTCTTTCAGAGTTTGAATGTCGAGCCATCTCCTCAAGTAGGAGGCAGCCATTACAATTGGTATGACCTTTCTCCAGTCTTACCGCTAACCTTTATCTTAGCCCCCTCTCATTCCAAATTATGTCCTTAATCTTTAATCCAGCAACTCCCCAATTCTCAGCCCAGCCTCATAGCCTACAGCAATGAATGCCTTATCTCTTGGATGCTCTGCTGCTTCAATCATCGCAATTATTTCATCTTCCGTTAACGTTTCAGGCTTTCTATTGTCTTTCTTATCCCCTCCCAATACCTTCAAATGCTTCCATTCTCACCATTTAGCCACTTGAAGAACTTCCTCATACCCTTCCTAAACTCGTTCTTCGTTTGGACTGTGTAATTGCGAGATTATATGGTATTCAAAACTTCTATGATCTCATCCCTTCCCACTCTTCATAAGTATCTCCACTAAAATTTGTTTCTTTCTTCATAACAACGTCGTATAACTGGTAAAACATCTTTTCGAGCTTGCTAAGTCTTTCTTCTATTTTGGTTGACTTGACTAAACTTCCCAAAAACAGATTAAAGTCTACTCTTACAAAGTCTTTTCTCAGAAGCGGTTGCATCTCTTGCAGTCACAACGTAATATCCATCTTTGACTTTAGAGTAACCACGATTATTCTTCCCCAAATCGATTGGGTCAACATTATTCCTTCCTGTAAACTATCCCTTCACTC
This sequence comes from Archaeoglobales archaeon, assembly GCA_003662995.1. Taxonomy (GTDB): domain Archaea; phylum Halobacteriota; class Archaeoglobi; order Archaeoglobales; family Archaeoglobaceae; genus B5-G16. Next base: position 6,088 of record QMZC01000039.1, on the reverse strand, counting down.
TTTGCAATTATGTCTTTACCCTTGTAAACTACCATTTCAAAGAAGGCAACTTTATCTCCCCTAATTTTCTTAGCTTCAGCAATTAGTTCATTTCCCTCAAAAGCCGGTTTGTAGAAGTCTGTTTTGATTGATATTGCAAGCCTTTTTTTACCATCTGAATTTCCAGCAATAGCAAACGCAAAGTCCGCCAAGGCAGTAATGTAAGCCCCATGACAAACGTTGTGAAAGTTTAGATGCTCTTTTTTGACAATTCCTTTTACCTTGGCATAGTGGTTGCCAATCTCCAGCACTTCAACGCCTAGATGTTTTCTAAAATTATCGTTTTTCAGGAATTCTTCTAACTTCATATTTGTTAAATCACAATTCAATCTTAAAGTTTTTATCGATTTGTATTACATCATACTACATCTTTCCAAGTAGAATTATTTAAATAACTAAAGTTTTTATGCTACATATGAGTCTCCAAAAGGTGTGTTTAATACTTGTAATTTTGCTATCAACAATTTCCTTAGCCTCAGCAGATGGCATGATCCATGTTTATGATCCAGACATGCAATTTTGGAAGCTTCAAAAGGAGAATAGGCAGTTGTGTGTGGTAAATTACGAAAATGGATTTGAAAATATGGTATTGGCAGTGGATGTCTACAACTTGGATAAAAAGGCTGTGTGGATCTTTCCTATCCCTGCAACACCAAACAATGTAACGGTGGATTTAATTGATGGATTTCCAGAATTTCACGGTTATGATGTTAAAAAGAGAGTAGACGAGAAGATCTCGATAGTATTTAACGCAATGAGATTGTCCCAGATTTACACGATTCCGTTTGTAATGTTTGGAATGTTTAGCATGTCTAAAAGTATGGAGGAGGTAATTATTCATAAACACGTAGAAAAGATGGGTTTGACAGTAGAGCTCGTAACTACGGAGAATGGAAGCACACTTTACGATTACTTGATTAATAAAGGGTTGAATTTACCTGCAAATTCAAAATCAATTTTGGATGATTATGTAGGTAAAAATTACTCCTTTGTGATCTCGTGGATCTCAGATTTTGAGAGGTTTGAAAGAGAATCGGTAATTGGTGTTTATGTAGCATTCCCAACTAACAAAATTTACTTTCCCCTAAAGCCAACGAGTGTGTATGATGAATTAGAGATTCCAATTTTGATCTACGTAATTGGATACGTCACACCAAAATTGTATCCTGAAATTGAAAAAGACGTTCAGGTCAATTACTTTGTTCAGAGCCATTACTCTGTGCCTGATCAATTGTCACATCTCTTTAACGGCAAAACAAAAATTAAAGATTTAAAATATACAAAAATTAAAATATACACGCCTTCAAAGAATTTGGTTGAAGATTTGTGGATAGATTGTTCGATACTCATTGATGTTGTGTTAGCAGAGTTTGTAAATAACTCTGCATGGGTCTGGGGCACGATGCTCTTTGTATTAAGTTCATGCTTGGCAAGCATGTTTGCCGGAACGATAGTTTTTAGAAAAGATAATCCAGACAGGAAAAAATTTGCTTTGTTTGGTTTATGGAACTTTTTATCGTTAATTGGATTTGCTTTTATGACTATGTTTCTTAAAACCAAAAAGTTGGAGCCTGAACTGGAAAAACTACTTGAATCTCACGCAGTTGTAATTTGGGACGACAGAAAGATTCTGTTTGTCTTTTTGTTTTCAGTCTTCTTTGTAATACTGACTCTCATTTTCGAAGTTGTTTTGCATTATATTTTTTAGTTTTTTTAGTTTAATTTAAAAATCAAGAATTAAATTGTGATTTCGTTGTTCGCAACCTTCATTAATTCTATTGTTTTCCTCAACCTTTCCGCATCTCTCTCCTCAGCCAACTCGTAAAGCTTAGCCCTCCAATCATCCAAGTTTACCTCATTGGCTATGCAAGCGTCCATGAAGTGCCTGTAAAACTCAACGATTTTCTTAATTAAGCCAGTTGAATACTCCCTCCCCTGAATTTTCAAGCAATCAACAAAATTTACAAGCTCTGGAATTTCATCCAAGAGCAGGAACATCGTGTTTGGTAAGTTGAAGTCTTCAGCATGTGTTTTGTTGCTAACCAAACTCCACTTCATCAAGCAGGGTCTAAAGCAAACCCCGCCTCTGTTCGGGCTGCCAACGTAGTAGCTTTTACCATCTATACTTTCAACTCTCAATGCTTTGTAACTGCTCATCCAGCACTTGCCCAAATACGTGAAATCCGTATTGGCGTGGATTAAAATCTCAATTCCAACATTCGCTTTTTCTTTAATCTCTCTAAGCTCGTCCATTGAAAGTTTGCAATCTGCAACGATCATCTTAGCCCCAGCATCCTTGTAAAACTTAGCCTCCTTGTAATTCAATATGTTGCAACCTATGCTTGCCACGATTTTTAAATCAGGACACGAATCCTTAACAATTCTCATCAATCCAACATCGTTCAGTATTACAGCATCAACACCAGCGGAATACAAAAAATCAAGTTTTTCCTTGAACATTTTGATTTCGTAAGTTTTTGGCATCGCATTTATCGCAGCCCTAACAAATTTTCCCCTGTCATCAGCCATTTTCACAGCTTCGAGTATTTCCTTATCGCTTAACTCATATCTTGAGGCTCTCCTGCTCCATCCTTTAACGCCGACATAAACGCTATCCGCTCCAGCATCAAAAATAGCCTTGACCATCTCCAAACTTCCACCAGGAGCCAAAAGCTCAACCATCTAAACCACCCACGTAAATCTGACCAGCTTTGTTGAAGTAAAATCCATTACAAATTCCATATTTGGCTAAGGACTTCAACTTTTCAAAATCCTCCTTAACAAACCCATTTTTTAGCCTTTTTCTATAAATCTTCCCAACTTCTTCTCTATACCCAACTCTCTCCGATATGCTCTCTACTCTATAAGCATCCAGCTTTAATTGATTGAGTTTCTCAATGTGTTCGTACATGCACAAATCTTTCCCGCTTAAAGTTGCATTTCCAAAGGGCTTTAAAACCAAATCATCAGCCTTGTACCAAATTTCTTGTTTGCAGAGATGTGGGCAATCCAAACCAACATCATCTTTGAACTCAAGCAAAAAGCAGTTGTGTGAGATGCCTAACGGAATCTTACCATGTACAACAACCTCTATTTCAACATCGTATTCCTTAAACTTCTCTATATCTTCAATCGGTAATTCATAGGCGGGCATTATCCTTTCAACACCTAAATTTTCCAGCAATTCAACCGTTGCTGATGTGTAGATGTTTGTAAAGCCGCCAGCGTGAACTCTAAAGTTGTATTCTTTTTTTATGTAATTTATCACCCCATAGTTTGTGGATTCGATTGCATCAACATTCAACTCCAAAGCTTTATCAATTAACTCGAATATTCTTGGCAAATCAGCATTTCTTGGAGCGGCAAACGTTGTAATGTAAACTTTTTTGTCCATCTCTTTAAGCATTTCAATCGCTACTTCCAAATCATTGAAGTTTGATATTAAATTGCCGTCATAATCCCAGCAGTATAGGTTGCCAAGATAAATTGCATCGTAAGGCTCAACGCTACACTTACTTAATGCCTCAAGCGTTGGGATGTTTGTTACCAATTCAACCATGTTTAACGCCCCCTTTTAATTTAAATCTAAACTGCCTCCCCTCAACTTTCAACAAATCTGCTTTTTTAACATCAAATTTAACAGCCCTTGGATTAAATGATTTTGATTTGATCGTTTTACCATCCACAACCACATCCCACCTTTCACAACACCTCTTTGTACAAATTCCCGATTTTTTAACACTAACACCATCGAAGTAAGCAGACAACAGGCATTTACCCTTATAAAACATCTCCACCAATGCGAATTCAAAAGCTTCAATCTTGATTCTTTTCGTTTTATCTTTCATTTCATCAATTTCATCGTTGATTTCTGGCGGTATTACTGCTATATCTGCCCCAATTTCTTCAAGAAACTGAATGTCGAGGTAATTCAATGGATTTAAGCCGACACTTGCCGTAATTGAATAATTGGATTTTTCACCCTTAATCTTCCAAATAATTCCCAAATCGTTTATAATAAAACCCTCGCATTTCAATTTTTCAACGATTTTTTTGATGGTATCGAATTCAACAACCCTATTTAAAGCCACAAAAACTCTTTTGGATTTACACAATTCTTTAATCTCATCAAAACTCAATGCATTGTCATCAGAGTACCTACTAAACCCCTTTAGCCCAACGTATATCGTTTCATCGTCCAAATTTGGAGACAGCTTTTGCATCCAATTTAAACAATTTATCGTTGATATTTAAAGTTGTTGAATTTGATAATTTGTCCTCAATAGCGTAATCTATACATATTGTTTTATGCAGGGAAAAACTTTTAATATATATGTTTCTAAAATTTTAATGGATTTCATTTAGCAATCTTAGGACATATATCTTGGGGGCTAAAAGTAATGAATAACCAGAATTTCATCCCAGAATTGCATGACGTAGGAAAGCTAGTTGATAGTAAAGTTAAGGAGGACGTTAAAAAACAAATTGGAAAATCTTGGAAAGGACACGTTTTCATTGATTTTGACTTCAAAAGTTTTGGAATCTCGCAGCCAACTTCCCCATCTCAGTGGGGACAATATCACCATGAGATAAAAAGGGACAAAGACATTAAAGATTGGGACATTATCCCACAAAATCTTAGGATCAATCTATTTTTACTCATACTTGCTGATCATTTAGCTTCTTCGGTTTCAAGGGCAACTCTTGAAAAGTATCCCGGATTATCCAGACTAATGCCTAAAGATGTGGGACTTAAAGAAGGTATTTATAAACTATGGAACAGAGATTTCTACCAAAAGATAGAAAAGAAAGGAAAATTTTGGGCAGCATTCAAGACCATTGACGATTTAAAAATCTTGTTCGATGAAATTGAAAATTGTCAATCTGGAGAGGAATTTCTGAATAAGTATAGGGACTATCTATTGCTAACTCCTGAAGATAAATCCGTTCCTAGAAATATTACCTCTCTCTACACGCATGTTGAGCTGGTAGGTAAAATTTACAGAGTTCTTGAGAAGAATGCCAGACTAATTACAGAATCTAATGGTGCAATAGCGATAGAATATAATGGCGAGAAAGTAAAAACAATAAAGGAGGCCGAAGGAGGCAGAAGAACAACAGGCAATACAGATATTGATAAAGGTAAATGGCAAGCGAGATTAGTAAAATGCTGGATAAAATTCCCACACTCCTTTGTTAGGTTACATGATATAAACCTACTCAGAAAAAGAGAAGAACTTATAAATTGCATTACAAGCTATTACAAAGATGAGGTTATATTTGCAACTTCAGATTTTATCATTCTGTTTCTTTCACCAAACCAAGACTTAAGGGAAATACTCAAACCACTCCTGGACTGGGGTTTTTACATAGAAGCAGAGGAAACTTTAGCTGATTTAGGAATATTGAACTCGATATTGGATAGAAAAACTCTGCGAGCAAGAGAATCAAACGAGGAGCCAAGATTGAACGTTCTCAATAGTAGAGGCACCAAAGCGTACAGAAGATACCTTATACCAGAAATTCCAGATGAACTACAACCACCTATCTGCGATATATGCCAGCAGAGGAGAGGAGGAGAACGAATAAAAGAAACCATAAGAGAATGGGTATGTGAGAGATGTCAAGAAATAAGAGACATGGGTGAACCCTTCAGGGAATATGCAACAGTGTGGGAGGAGGAGGGTGTTAAAGTCTGCTGGTTTAAGTTCTCTTTGGATCAGAACAAATTAGAAACGTGGTTGGAAAATGCGTTTGAGGAATATATTGACAGTTACAATTTCAGGCAAGCAGACATCCTGAAAGACGAATTCAGACCTCTTGCTTTGCAAGTAGATTTCATCAAAGACTATAAAGAAATGTTAGAAAAGTTCTGGAGAGATTTTAGCGGGGTTGATGATATTAAAAAACCTATTGCTGAGTACGATGAGGACCTGTCCACTTAACATAAACACCACCTCAACTTATTATAATAAAGCATAAACAGCTTACAGAACAAATTCCAGTTTCTAACAGGATTTAAACAACTAATTGAGCAAAAGAATATCTT
>QMZC01000038.1 GCA_003662995.1 Archaeoglobales archaeon | reverse complement strand
GATCTCAGACAGGATTTTGACAAAGATCCTTACAATCTGATACCGGACAAACCAAATGGTGAGGATGTTGATGTATACAATGCAGTTGTATTTGGATGGGCAGATGATTTGAATCGAAATGGTACAAAAAATCCCTTTTTGACATAATGACCTAAACTACCATTTTCGCATAAATTGCTCATAACCTACTTAATTTAGAGTTAGAATTCAGAATTGAGATTAAAGACATGAAAAGCAATGGTTTATATCAATAAACTCCCTAAACCCAAACATGGAAATCGAAATATTCTTTAACCCTGCTACCATTAAACTATCCAATAAGGGATTTATCTCAGTGTATTTAAGGGCTTGATATACCGAACCTCTTTTCTATCTGTCTGTCGGCACTTTCTAATTTATTGTTGTCTGCAAACAAAACCCCAAGTTTGATTTCTTTTATCAAAGATAAAATTGTTGCTTCCATCATTTGCAAGTAAATTTCATTAAACATTGTTATGAGTTTTTGCTGTGAAAATTGGGATTATTGTAAACCCAAAAGCCGGGGATATAAATGAGTTAAGGATAAGGGAAGTAATACAAAGGTTAAATCCTGAGGAGATACATGCGGGGATTGGTGATTTGGGAGAAAAATACCTCAAAACCTCTAAAATTAAGGTCGTAAAGGTTAAGAGAACGTACAGTAGAGAAGAAACGATAGAATTGATGAAAATACTCGATGGTTTGAATTTGGATTTAATTGCCGTCTTTGGTGGAGATGGTACAATGGCAGATGTTGCTTTGGCAAAACCGAAAACTCCTTTGTTGTGTATAGGTATGGGCACAACCAATGTCAGTCCTGTGTTATGTCCAATTGATTTCAACTTTAATGAGTTGAGGGAGACAAGAATTGATGGTTTGTTGTTGAGAGTGAACAAAACTGAGAGGATAGCCTTTAATGACGTTGTTATAGGTTCAACGATCTTAGCCACGATCGATGGTAAGAAAGTTCAAGTTGATGCAGAGAGATTCATCAGGGGTGGAAAAGTCATCACAATGCCAAGAAAGTTCTATGGAGTTGTTGATGGGTTAAAAAGAATTGAAGGTTATTTTGGAAATATCTTCGTCGCTTTAACAGACAAGAGGTTTTTGGGGAAGGGTATTGCGGGTGGTGCGTCTCTTTCAGCTTTTTTGGGTTTTAAAGCAGTTGTTGCCTGTGTTAGTGAGCCAATAGTTGTTTCAACTTACACGAAAGAAGATCTGACTAGTGTTGAGCCAATTGTAACAAAGACAATTAGTTTCGATGATGAGGTTAGAATAAAAGCCAACGAGGTTATTTCTTGCGATGGAAACCCTGTGAAAAAGTTGAATGATGAAGTTGCTGAAGTGAAAGTTGTTGAAAATGTTGTTAGGGTTTTAAAGCCTTGAAATTAAATTTCTTTTTCGAGTACAACCATTCCACCACTAACGTCCTTAATCTTGAAACTTAAAGCTAAGTGCAACTTAATGGAGTTTCTGTTTACCTCCTCGGTTACGGCAACAAGCTTCTTTATACCCTTCTTTTTTATCATATCTTTTATGAATCTGATCAACTCTGATGCGATCCATTTCCCTTCATAATCTTGGTGAATAAAAATGGCAATTTCAGTAGAAGTGTTTTCAGGAACGGCAGCAACGTGTCCAATAACCCTATCTCCATGTTTAGCAATAAACATGTAGCCGTGTTTGTTCAAATAGTCAATCCACTTCTCAATCATCTCTTTTTTAAGGGCGGCAATCCACAACATCTCCTCTCCATACCAAAACTCAGATACATTTCAACCAGATTCTCCCTCCCTTCATCCACGAATTCGGTGATGAATATGATTTCGTTGTTTTTATCGATAAAGAACTCTGAGAGAGGTGTTGATGATATTCGAACCATACACATACTTGGAAAGGGATTTTATAAGCCTTTACACGATCTTGCAGCTTGATGAAAGAACACATCACAGTTAAATACGTTGGGATAAACAGTAGAATATGTTTGAAAGAGTTTTGTTTGGAACGGATTTTTTGAACATTCTTAAAGTTGGATGCGGAAACGAACTGCAAGATAAAGAGGTGAGTGTATGAATTTGAAAGCGTTGTACAAGATAAGTTATGGATTGTATGTCGTGTCGTCGGCAAAAGATGGAAAATTTAATTGTCAAATTGCAAATTCCATTTGTCAGGTTTCGTCGAGTCCAATATTAGTTGCAGCATGTTTGAACAAACAGAACCTGACAAATGAATTTGTCAAATCCAGTGGTTTGCTTTCAGTCTCTATTTTAGCAAAAGACACTCCACTGGATTTCATCAGAAAACTTGGATTCAAAAGCGGTAAAGATACGGAAAAATTTGACGAGTTGAACTACAAAATTGGTAAAACGGGCGTTCCCATAGTTTTGGATAATGCAGTTGCCTACATAGAAGCAAAGGTTGTGAGCAGCTTTGATGTTAACACGCACACGATCTTTGTTGGTGAAGTGGTTGATGCCGAAATCGTGGAAGATAGAGAAGTGATGACTTACGAATATTACCAGTCATTGAAAGGTAAAACACCTAAGACTGCAACAACTCACTTGGAGTGATTTGTAGGCTATTTATCTATTTATCGTGCACCCAAACCTCACTGTCGATAAAAACTTCTTTTTTCCAGATTGGTAACTCCTTTTTTATTATCTCCATGCTCTGCTTCAACGGCTCCCAGATATCTCTTCTATGCCTGCCCATCACAACGACGTAAACTATGTCCTCTTTTGGCAAAATTACACCGCTTTTGTGGTATATTTTAACATCAACAACCCCTTCGTATTCTTTTAGTTTGTTCTCGATCTCCCTAAGCTTTTCATCAAAAATCTCATCAAATTTTTCATACTCCAGTCTCAAAACTTCTTTGTTATCTGATTTACCCCTTACAAACCCAATAAAGACGCCTATTGCCCCACATTCCTCACTTTTTTCACTCTTCTTAACCTTTTTTATTAGTGAGTTGAGCGTTTCAAAATCCTCAAGCTTCAAAACTTCTTCAACCGTATTGGCTTTTTTTAATCTAATTCCTATGTCTGCATCAACGTCACCAAAACCTAACCCAACAAACTCGTAATCCAAATTTGCCAAGAACTCTAAAACGTCTCTCAACCCTAAGGTGACTGTTGAATCTCCAATTGAAAATTCAATTTTTGATTTCAACTCAATAAAAATAGCTTTTCCTCTTTTTTCTAATTCTTTCCTCAACACGTCCCAATTATCCGTAAAAAATACCTTCATCTAAACCCCTCAAAAGTATCTATGGCATTCATTCCGCAAAACAGGTTTTGTACTATGTGACATCTGACATTAACCTTAGAACCTTCAACTATAACCTCTGCACAGCTTGCTGCCGACAACCTTGGTTGTGTTGGGCTTCCCGGGCAGAGTAAAACTGCCCTGTTAAAATCTTCAAGAACAAACCTGTGTATGTGTCCGAATATCAGAAAGTTTACTCCCAACTCCAAAGCCTTGTAACCCAAATCCGAGAATTCGTTCAGGTAGTTTCCCCTATGCACAACTCCAAATCTAACACCCTCAATATTAAAAACTTCCACTTCTGACAACTCTTCTTTGATTTTTTTTTCGTCATCCGTATTGCCTTTAACTGCTTTAAGCTTATAACTAGCAAACCTTTTGTAAACTTTGTAGTTATCGAAGTCTCCAGCATGAATGATTAAATCTGCATCCTCCATTAGCTCTTCAAGCCTCTTCGGTAAAGCCCAATCCGAAAGATGAGTATCAGCAATAACTATTATTTTCTTCATTAAGCATTGTTCAACCTTAGATCTAAAAAACATTGGTGCTTGAGCAGAAAGTTTCAAAGCTGTTCAAAAAAGCTTATATATTTGCTATGAAAATTTAAAATGGTGGTAAGATGATATTAGCAAAATCCCTCTCAAAAAAGGTCGTTTTATTGTCTGATGGGACTGTTGTAGGGACCGTGTACAACATCACGGTTGATTTAAGAACGGGATCATTGATAGATCTACTTGTGAAACCACAAACTGAAATTCCAGAAATTGTTAAAGAAGATGGAATTTATGTAATTCCCTTTGAAAGTGTCAAATCAGTAAGTGATTATGTAGTTTTGGATAGAAGAAAATTAAGAAGATGAGGAATTACCTTTTTCCGCCCTTACTTCTTCCATTTTTCTTATTACTGATTATCCTCCCATTCTTTTTTCTAATTTTCCTCTTTACCACCTCCAAGATTTTTCAGATTGTGTTTGGTTTAAGTTATTTGGATGCATTGTTAGTATTCACCTTAATTGTTTTTGGTAGCTTTGTTAACATTCCAGTGTATGTAAAGGAGGGTAAGATTGTTGTAAGGCGGTACAGCCTCTTTGGATTTATCTATGCCATTAAAGAAAGGCAAAAGATGGTTGTGGCTGTAAATTTGGGAGGTTGCATCTTACCGTCAATTTTAGCAACAAAACTCCTAATCGAATTACCACTTCTACCTTGGATGATTGTTTTTCTAATTTCTTCCCTAATTATTTACTACTATGCAAAACCAGTACCTGGGTTGGGGATAGCAGTCCCGATGTTTGTGCCTCCGATAACTTCTGCTTTGGTGAGCTACGTTACATTATCATTTTTTAATTTACCTTTAACGATACTACCAAAAATGGCTTTTTCGTCTGGAGTGTTATCAGCTTTGTTTGGAGCAGATATAATGCATCTAAAGGATTTGGAGAAGATAGGCAGTGGTGTTGTTAGTATTGGAGGAGCAGGTACCTTTGATGGTATATTCTTGACGGGAGTTTTTGCGGTGGTATTTTCTTTATTTTTTATTTAATTTTATTTTTTATTTTGTTTTAATTTTTGATTGAACTTAAACCTCGAAATAATCTTCCTCTAAATCCTGCAATTCATCAACGCTTCCTTGCCTAACTATTTCGCCTTTAACCAAAACGTAAGCTTTGTCAGCCACTTCGAAAGCCAAATGAACGTTCTGCTCAACGATCAGCATCGATACTCCCAAATCCTTTTTTATTCTCTTCAAAGCCTCAGCAATCGATTCAATTACAATTGGGGCTAAGCCCATCGAAGGCTCATCTAAAAGCAACAAGCTTGGCTCAGACATTAACGCCCTCGCAATTGCCAGCATTTGTTGCTCCCCTCCGCTCATCGTTTTTGCTAATTGTTTTCTTCTCTCTTCAAGCCTTGGAAATAGGTTAAAAACGTACTTGAGGTTTTCTTTGTAGTTCCCATTGAAAATAGCTCCCAAAAGTAAGTTATCTTCAACACTCATGTTTGGAAACAATCTCCTCCCCTCTGGACAGATTGAAATTCCCATTCTAATCCTTTCATGGGGCTTTAAATTGGTTATTTTTTCCCCATTCAGATAAATTTCGCCTTTAACATCAACAAGACCACATACCGATTTCAGCAGGGTTGTCTTGCCCGCTCCATTTGGTCCGAGGATTGCAACGACCTCTCCTTCTCCAACCTCCAAATTAACATCATTCAAAATCTTGGCTTTGTTGTAGTATGCATCCAAATTCCTAACCCTTAGCATGCTTTTGCCCAAAGTATGCCTCTATAACTTTTTCATCCCTAACAGCATCTCTTGCAAAGCCTTCAAATATTACCCTGCCGAAGTTCAAAACCAAAACTCTGTCGGCTACCCCAAACAACTCCTTCAATTTGTGTTCAATTATAATCTGGGTAATACCATCTTTTTCAAGCTGTTTTATGATGTTGCTAAGATTCTCTGCTTCTTTAACACTCAAACCAGAAAAAGGTTCATCCAACAGCAAAACCTTGGGCTTTGTTGCCAGAGCCATGCCAATGCTCAGTCTTCGCAACTCACCTTGGGACAAATTACCTGCAATCATCTCTTTCTTATCCCACAAACCAATAAGCTTCAGTATCTCCTTCTCAAAGTCTGGGTTGTTGGAGTTGGCAACCAACAAGTTTTCTCCTACACTCATGTTCTTAAAGACTTTTATGAGCTGAAACGTCCTCACCAACCCCATCTTTGCAAGATAGCTTGGCTTTTTGCCAACAACGCTTATGCCTTTAAACCTCACATCCCCCTTGTCGGGCCTCAAAAATCCAGAAATTACGCTGAAAAGCGTCGTCTTTCCAGCTCCATTTGGTCCTATTATCCCTAAACATTCTCCCTTGCCAACTTCAAAGCTTACGTTGTTTAAAGCTTGCAACTCTCCGAACTTTTTTGTAATGCCATTGACCTTAAGCATGCTAGTGAGTAACAAAGTAGCACAATATTTAAATATTGCGGTTATGAATGCTTGCCATGCGAAAGTTGTGGTTGGCAATGATTGTGATTCTGATGCTAAGCTTAAGCATACAAACAGCGATGGCTAAGGACAAGGTCGTAATTGGCGTTATTGGACCAATGTCCTTGCCAGAAGGGCAGGCAGAGAAAAATGCGGCAATGTTATCTGCTGAAGAGATAAACAAAGAGGGTGGAATACTTGGTTTGCCGGTCGAGGTTGTTGTTGGAGATACAAAACTAAATCCCGATTCCGCAACTGCTGAATTCAGGAGGTTGGCAACGGTTGAGAATGCTGACGTGATTACTGGTGGTTTTTCAAGCGGTGTTATGGCAGCGATGATGGAGACTATGGCTGAAACCAAGACGGTGTTTTTGTCCGACGCTTCATCACCAGCACACCCAGCAAAGGTTGCTGAAGATTACGAGAAGTACAAGTACTGGTTCAGGATAAGCCAGAATAATGGAACAACGTTTGCTTGGGATTTGGCAGATATGATTGACTTCTTGAATGCTAACGGGTTAAAAATAAAGAAGGTTTATGTTATTAGGGATGAACACATCTGGACAGATGCTGTCATGAAGGATTTGAAGCCGTTGCTTGAGGAGAGGGGTATCGAAATTGTTAAGGACGTTCAAGTTCCCAAAGGTTATACGGAGTATGAGCAGTTGATAGATGAAGCTGAAAGCCTGAATGCTGATTTAATTATGCCAATTCTTGCAATTGCGGGAACTGGAGATGTTTTAGCTAAGCAGTGGGGAACTCTAAAGCCAAAGATTATGCTCGCAGGCCACGATTTAGCAGCGATAGATGCAGAATTTTTTGATAAGACCGACGGCTTGGCAAACTACGAAGTATTCATAGCTGATGGAGGGGCTTTAGTAACAGCTCCACCAACAGAGATGTGTAAGAAGTTCATTGAAGCATACAAGCAAAAATATGGGCATTATCCCGAGTCACACCAAGCGTATGGAGCTTACGATGCCGTGTATATCTACAAGAAGGCTGTTGAAGAAGCATCAAAAGCAGGAGAGCAAAATCCATTTGATCCAGATGTTGTTGTCAAGTATTTGGAGAAGTACAACCCAGAAAATCCGATTAAGCTTACTAGAACAATAGCTTTCCACAAGAATCACGCTTTGGCTTGGGGTGACAACTACGTTAGAAACTGGGTCTCACAATGGCAGGATGGTAAGCAATACATAATCTCACCTAAGACGGTTGCAAATGGTGAGTTTAAGATCCCACCTTGGCTTGCGCAGAAAGAACAGGAAGAAAAAGAGCAAAAAACACCTGAAACTACAAAGGCAACACCAGGATTTGGAATTTTAACTGCTGTTGCTGGATTGAGTGTGGCATTAAGTTTAGCTGTGTTGCGAAGAAAAACAAAATAAAAAAATAATTCAAACTTTTTCAATTTTTTATGATCGAGTTAGCGTTGAAAATCCTGATATTTGGAGCAGTGGTAAGTGGAATATGGGCTTTAGTTGCTTCAGGCTTCTCCCTAATTTTTGGCGTTGCAAGAATTCTGAATTTTGCTCACGGCACTCTGTTTGTGCTTTCAGCCTATTTTGGGATTGTTTTGGTTAAGTATGGAGTCAACGACTACATCGCCTTCGTCTTGGGAATTCTTTTTGTGGGTGTAGTTGGTGTTATAATTTTCAGATTAACAATTTCTCCAATTAAAACTCACGAGGTGATGGTGGTCATAGTAACGCTTGCAATAGCCTTGCTGGTTGAACAATTTTTATTGCTAATATTTGGAGAACACGGCATATCATTCCCATCTCTAATCAGCGGTGTACAAAACATAGGTGGTGTGAGAATAACAAACATCAGAATACTTTCATTCTTTGTGGCAATAGCAACGCTGATCTTACTTGAAGTTTTCATAACCAAAACAAAGACCGGAAAGATGATTAATGCTACATCTCAAGATATGGAGGCGGCGATGCTAATGGGGATAGATGTCGATAGGATTTATTTAATTACGATGTTTATCTCATCAATATTGGCTGGCTTGGGTGGATTGCTGTATTCGCAAATCTTTGCAACAACACCAATTGTTTCTGTAAAAGCTTTAATTTATGCATTTGCCATTGTCATACTTGGTGGGTTGGGAAGTTTGAGGGGGAGTATAATAGCATCGTTTATCGTTGGTTATGTTATTGTTGTTACCATCACCTTTTTGGGAGCGAGATGGTCAGAGTTTGTGATGCTGTTAACGATAATTTCAATCTTAGTTGTTAAGCCAACCGGCTTGTTCGGGGTGGAAGAATGAGATGTGTTAGAGTAGAGGCTAAAATTAACGCTAAAACGATTCTATCTGTTATCGCTTTAATCCTTGCCGTAGTAACCCCACATTTAATTCCAGAAGCATTCGTTTACATCTTAGGTTTGTCTTTTCTCTTCATCATACTTGTAGTTAGCTGGGATGTGATGGTTGGATATACTGGACAGGTGAATTTGGGCCATACTGTTTTTGTCGGTGTTGGTGCATACACTGCAGCATTACTGCAAGCTCCAGAAAGGCTTCAATCCATAGGCGTAGCAATCCCAAAAGCTCCTATATTTGTCTCCATAATCTTTGGTGGCATAATTGCTGCATTAATTGGACTGCTCATTGGCATAATAACGCTAAGATTGAAAGGCTACTACTTCGCATTAGTTACAGCAATCTTACCATTGGTCTTCATGCAAACTGTATTCGTCTGGAGAAATGTGTTTGGGGGTGAAGAGGGTTTTTCAATCGGCTTGGAAAACAGTCTATCTTCCTCAATCGTAGGTAAATACTACATTGCTTTGATAATAATGGTTGTATGCGTAGTTTTAATGCTGTTAATAGTCAATTCCCGCATTGGTTTAAAATTTAAAGCGATAAGGGAAGATGAAGAATTAGCTGAATCGATAGGAATTGATACAACAAAGTACAAGGTTATAGCGTTCGTTGTAAGTTCTTTCTTTGCAGGTGTTGGTGGAGCAACAATAGTGCTTTACCGCATCACTGTCAGTCCTGATTTGTACGACATCCCTTTGATGCTCTTAATAATCCTCTCTGCAGTCATTGGTGGGCTGGGAACGATATATGGGCCAGTATTTGGAGCTTTAATAATCTACCTTGCTAAAAACTGGTGGTTGAAGGAGATTTTAAGTAATCTGTTTAAGATAGCTCCAATTCCCGTTAACGATGACATAATACTCTATCTAATACTCATAGTTGTTGGAGTACTCATGCCTCAGGGAATTTACGTGGAATTGAAAAAAAGGTGTCACGAAGTAAGGTTAAAATTTGAAAAATTTTCAAAAATTTAGCCAAATTTAAAAGAATTTTCAATAACTTCTCAAAATATCGAAAGAATTATATTACTCATCACTTCCATTCCTAAAAAATTTAAAAGAGGTGATAGTGTTGGATAAAATCGAGGAAGCAAAGAAGATGTTAAAGGAGAACAATGTTAAGCAGGTATTATGCGCTTTTTCGGATGTTAGAGGCTTCATGCAAACGTTTTCAATACCAGCCAGAGAGTTTGTTGAAGGAAACGCCTTTGAAGACGGAATAGGTTTTGACGGGTCATCTATCAGAGGGTTCAAGACAATAGAGGCAAGTGATGTTGTGTGGATGCCCGATGCATCGACAATTAAGCTTGTTCCATGGATTGATGACGAAGTCCAAAAGACTGCCATCATGTTCGGCGATGTTTACGAGGCTTGGGGGGCAAAGGTGGCAGATTGCGATCCAAGGGGTTTTGTGGCAAAGAAGTATCAAAACATGTTGGCTGATGAAGGAAAATCGGCAATATTCGGTCCAGAAATAGAGTTTTTTGTTTTCGAATCCGTAAATCCAACAAACCTTGTTTGGGATTTGTGGGTCTCGCCAAACGGTGGTGCTGGAGATTCATGGGGACCGCCAAGGGTTATGCCTAACAGTCCAGAGATTACACCTGGTAACTTCATAATAAGACCTAAGGAGGGCTATTTCAAACCACCACCGGAAGATACGACTGTTGAATACAGAAATGAGCTTGTTCACTACTTAGACATGCTTGATGTTCAGATTGAATACCATCACCACGAAGTTGCCACCGCTGGACAGGTGGAGTTGAACTTCAAGCCTAAAGAGTTGGTTGATGTTGGAGATGCGTTCTATTTGTGCAAGTTTGCTGCAAAGAACATCGCAGCAATGTATGGGTTAATGGCTGTTTTCATGCCCAAGCCGTTGTATTTGGATAATGCAAGTGGTATGCATACGCATCAAAGCCTGTGGAAGGGTGAGCCGTTTAAGGGCGAAGCTTTGTTTGCTGACCCAGATGATGAGTTCATGCTTAGCCAGACTGCAAGATATTACATTGGCGGGTTGTTGGAGCATTCAAAGGCTTTAACGGCTTTGAATGCACCGACTGTAAATTCATACAAGAGGCTTGTACCGGGATTTGAAGCACCAATTTACGTCTGCTGGAGCCCAAGAAACAGATCAGTTTTAGTTAGAGTGCCAATGTACATAAAGAAACCATCAGCAATCAGAGTTGAATATAGAGGTGTTGATCCAAGCTGCAATCCGTATTTGGCAATAACCGCCCAACTTGCTGCTGGTTTGGATGGTATCAAGAAAAAGATTGATCCGGGCGACCCACTAATGGTTGATGTCTATGAACTATCGCCTAAAGAGAAGAGGGAGTATGGGGTTGGTGAACTACCAACAACTCTCAGAGATGCGTTGGATCATTTAGCAAGTGATGAACTGATGCAGAAAGTCTTGGGCAGCCACATATTCGACGCTTTCATGAGCTTGAAGATTGATGAGTGGAACCAGTATTGTTTGTACATAACACCTTGGGAGATAATGAAGTACATGGACATCTAACCTCCTTAAAATTTTTCCAATTTTTCCACCTTTTTCATGAGATTTTGTAAAATTTTGTAAAATTACACTTCTATTTAGCAATAAAAAGCAAATTTAGACAGTAATATATAGGAAGAGGGAGAATATAGTATTGGTGATAAATATGGGTGTGCATAGAATTACGAGTGAGGCTGCTAAGTATTATGCGATGAGGGAAAAAATTGTTGGTTCAACCTTATCTGTATTCGGCATAGCTAGCGAGAAGTTGGATGAGTTGAATAAACAGCAGCTTGAGAGGTTAGGCGATCTTGCTGCTGCAATGTTAGCTCACACTCCCGGAAATGCTGGGAAAATGATGCCAATAGTGGCAAGGCTCTTTTGGAAGTTAGCTGGTGTTGGAGAAAAGGAATTCAAGTTCGTTGAAATTGAGCAAATTGAGAAGGAAATTGAGAAACTTAAAGGAGAGCTTGGTGTAGAATAACTGAATTTGATTTTTTGTTTTTTAATTGGAAGCTACAAAATACAATACTAAACCCAATCAACAAAAATGAGAAGCGTTATCTGGATAATCAACAAGTATGATGCTGGAAAGTTTCCTGAAGATGTGGAAAAAGATGGTTTAAAGGCAGTAAATCTAAGTTCAAATGAGAATCCATATCCTCCATCCAATGAAGTTAAAGAGGCATACTTAAAAGCTTTATCAAGCATCAACCGCTATCCACACCCTGAATACAAAGATTTGAAAAAAGCGATAGCAGAATACTTGGATGTTGATGAGAGCATGGTTACAGTGGGGAATGGGGCAGGCGACATCTTAAACAACATCTGCGTTGCAATACTGGATGCATTTGATAAGGTTGCTATACCAATTCCAAGTTACACGCTTTACGCAATCTTGGCAATGCTGAGAGATGCAAGCATTGAATACGTTGAATTTCGGAATTACAAAATAAAAGCTGATGAAATTCCACCATTTAAGCTTCTGTTTTTATGCTCTCCCAACAATCCTACGGGAAATGTTGTTGAAAGAAAAGAGATTGAGAAGCTTTTAGAGAGAGGTAATTACGTGGTTGTTGACGAGGCTTATGTTGAATACTGTAACAAGAGCATCGTTGATTTGGTAAACAAATTTGACAATCTCATTGTTGTGAGGTCTTTCTCAAAATTTTTTGGATTGGCTGGGTTAAGAGTAGGCTATGCGATTGCAAATGAAAAGATTGTTGAGGCGTTGGAGAAGATAAGGTTACCGTTTTGCATTTCAAGGGTTGCAAATGATGTGGCGGTAGCAGCGTTAAATTCCATTGACTACTACGTTAAATTGAGGGACGAAATAGTAAAGGAGAGGGAAAGATTAGCCAGAGAGTTGAATAAGATACTCTTTTTAAAAGCCTATCCATCGGATGCCAACTTTGTATTGGTTAAGGTTGTTAAAAAGATGGATTTGGCAAAGAGATTGCTGGAGGAGGGAATTATTGTTAGGGATGTCACTGGTTTGATGGGATTGGAAGGGGAGCATGTAAGAATTACTGTTGGCACAAAGGAGGAGAACGATTTTTTAATCAGAACTTTAAAACAAGTGGTGTGAAGGTGTTGGCATTGCTGTCTTCAGGAATGGATTCCCCGGTGGCATGTTATCTAATGTTAAATAGGGGTTTTGAAGTTGAGTACTTGCACTTTTGGGGATCAAGTGACAAGATAAAGAAGATTGTTGAAAGGTTGACTGAGTTTGGTGGAAGTAAAAGGTTTTTTCAAGTTTCACATTCAAGTATGATGAATGAGATATTCAAACTCGAATTTGATAGGAAATATACCTGTGTGATGTGTAAGAGGGGCATGCTAGCCTTTGCAGAATTGCTGGCAAATGACATCGGTTGCGATGCTTTGCTCACAGGTGACAATCTTGGGCAAGTTGCGAGTCAAACGGTTTCTAATATTAAAGCTGAGGAAGAACTGATTAGCATACCAGTTCTAAGACCACTCATAGGCTTTGATAAGGACGAAATTGTCCAGATAGCAAGGGAAATTGGAACCTACGACATCTCAATTGAAAAAGAAAAAGGTTGTAGGTATGTTCCAAAAAAGCCTGCAACAAAAGCAAAAAAGTTGCCAAGAATTGATGTTGAAGTTTTAAGGAGATTGGAGATTGAAGAAATTAGAGTTTGATAAATTTTTAGTTAATTTTTTTACATCCCTAATGCGAATTAGTTAAACTTATATTTTAGGGCTATTAACTTAATCCAATGGATGAGAACATGATTTGCAAGTTTGTTTTTAGAGGAGAAAAAGAGATTGGAGAGAGTATTGACGTTTACAACGGGCATTTAATTGTTAAGGTTGAGGCAGATTTTATCGCAATACCATTAAAAAATATTGAGAGTGTTGAGGATGATAGAATTCTGATTTCGGAGTTTGACGAAGTTGAAGCTAAAAAAGTTGGCGAAAAGTGGGTTGTTGAAAAATCGAAACCCATAACTTTGGAAGAGTTAAAAGCCTTCGGTTTTGAAGATTTTAAAATCGAAGAGGAAATAAATGCAGACACAAGCGAAGAGGAAACAGAAATTAATGTCGAATCTGAAAATAAGGAGAATGATAAAACAATAGATAAACTTTAAGCATGTTCAAACAAGTTATTGTGGTTAGAGATGATTTGAAGCTATCGAGGGGGAAATTAGCTGTTCAGGTTGCCCATGCAGCTATTATCGGTTATGAGAAATCGGACAAAAAAGTTGTTGAAGAGTGGAGGAGAGATGGGCAAAAAAAGATTGTATTGAAAGTTTCAAATCTTGAAGAGCTAATGGAAATTAAAGAAAAGGCTGAAAAAGCGGGGTTTGTTACTGGTATTGTCAGAGATGCTGGACTTACTGAAATACCACCTGGAACTGTGACCGCACTGGTCATTGGTCCAGATGAAGAATCGAAAATCGATAAAGTAACCCGAAACTTACCACTTTTAAAGTAAAGCATTTAAAGTTGTGCGATTTAGTGCAACTATGAAAAGTTTCACAAAAATAATCCTCGCATTCATAATCTTGACAGTTGCTGTAATTGCAATTCAAACCAATTTAGGTATCAAGAGCCAAGGTAATCACAATCAGTCTTCCAATCAAACGGAACAATCTGGAGCGATTCCTCCTTATATAGTAAAGGATGTTGCAATGTTGAACCTGAACGGTAAAAGCTTGGTAATAGTGACGTTTGAGTTGCCAACACCGTGCCACAATGTAACCTTAAAATCCACTGAGATCAAAAAGAACGACATAAATCTATTTTTTGAATTTATAACACCAAAAAATCCTTGCATTCAGGTAATTAAGCAGTACAACCAGACAGTGAGCTTAGGTAAGCTAAAGAGTGGCAAATACACATTGAACATTTTTATAAATGGAAAAGAAGTTTGGAGTCGTGAGTTCGAGGTTTAGAGTTTTTAATCTTAGAAAATATTTCACATCTTCTCCAAAGCCTCAATACCCAACAATTCCAGTCCATTTCTCAAAACGATTCTTGTGGCATCAACAATAGCCAATCTGTGCATCCTGTAATCGCTTTCAGCCTTCAATACAGGATGTGTTCGGTAGAATTCATTGAACGTTGTTGCAACGTTCATCACGTACTCAGCAAATACGTTTGGTCTCAATTCATTGACGACCCTCAAGACATAGTACGAAAACTTGGATAACAGCATTACAAGCTTTCTTTCCACATCACTACAAATCTCTCCAACAAATTCTAATTCAGGCATCCCATGCTTTACGGCATTCCTTAAAATGCTACAAGCCCTTGCATGAGAGTACTGGATGTAACTTGCTGTATTCTCAAAATCCAAAGCTTTCTTCCAGTCAAACGTCATTGGTTTCTCAGGTGCAATCCTTATAAAATCGTATCTCAAAGCAGCAGTACCAACAGCCTTGGCGATTCTCCTCTTCTCGTCCTCATCAAACTCTCTATCCTTGATTATGTTATAAGCTTCATCATAAAGCTTGAAAATTAATTCATCGGCTGAGATAAATTTACCCTTCCTCGTACTCATTGAACCTTCAGGAAGGGAAACGAATTCAAAAAACACGATTTCAGGTTGCTTCAACCCCAAAATTTCCAGTATTTTAGACAATTGTCTCCCGTACAACTTGTGGTCAGAGCCCAGTACATTGATTAGCCTGCCGAACTTCTCACCCTTCCACATGTGATAGGCTAAATCCCTTGTGATGTAAACGGTGGTACCATTCTCCCTTTTTAAAACAACCTCCTTTTCGAATTCGTTAAGCTCCAAAATCCAAGCTCCATTTTTTCTAATTAAGTTATTATTGTCCAACTCTCTCAACACCTTATCAACGTACCCGTTTCTTATAAACTCTGACTCCCAGATGTACTCGTCATGCTTCACATTTAAATTCATCAAAGTCTCTTTTATACCATCCAGCGCCCTCTCAACAACTTCTCTAAATTTATTACATACCTCCTCCTCGCCCCTTTCATACTTTATCATCAAATCCTCAACTTTTTCCTCAAGCTCAGGATTTTCCTCCAAAAACCTGTTAATTTGGATGTAGGCATTTGCAATTGCATGATCGATTTTTAAATTGCTATCTATCCCAAACCTTTCAACACCCAAAACTGTTAAAGCCATCTGCCTTCCCATGTCGTTGACGTAGTACTGTGTTTTTACATCAAACCCAGCTTTTTTGAATATTCTCGTTAGTGTATCTCCGATAATTGAATTTCTTATGTGTCCAATGTGTAAAGGCCCATCGGGGTTTGCTGAAGTGTGTTCTATTAGTACATCTCCTTTCAAGTCCAATGAGCCATAGTTTTCATCTGAGTCCAATATGAAGTTAATTGTGTCCTCTAAGAACTCATAACTTGCAAAAAAGTTGATGTATCCATTTAATGCCTCAACGCTTCCCACGTATTCCTTCAACTCAACTTTTTCAAGAATTTCTTCAGCAATCTCCTGAGGTTTCCGTTTTTCCTCCTTTGAAATCTTGAATGCGATTGTAGACGACATGTCAGCATGTTCGCTATCCCTCAAGAACCTCTCATCACCATAATCCTTCAACGATTCAACTACTTGTTGCTTGAACTTCAGAAACATTGCAACTTGTTTACACAAAGCTTTAAAACGTTATTCGTTTTTCACGATTTCCCTAAGTTTTTCAATCAACTGATCAAAGACGCATTCAATGTTATTCAGGGCATTCAGAGTGTTCAGGCTTAAACTTCCACTCCTATTTCTTCTATTCTCACATTCAGAACCGCATCTATAACATTCGCTTCCAGTAATCCTAACACCTTTTTCTTTTAGCCTTTCAATATCTCTGAGGTGTTTAATCAATTCATCAAGCAGTTTTATTGATTTTTCTAAACTTAGCACGATTACATTACCAGTTTTTAATTCCGCTATGAGTGCTGGTAGTTGCATGATCGTTGAGTAAGCTGCCACCTGCAAAAGCTTAACATCTCCGGTTTTTACCTCGACAATTGCCAAGCTTTTACCGTTCAAGCCTACAAGGATGTCTATTCTGCCAAACTCAATTCTTCTCTCAATCTCAATAGAGTAACCTTCAGCCAACAATTTTGCGGCAATTCTATTTCTAGCAAAATCGTGAATCGTTTTGTAGATCGTTGAACCTCTCCAACACGGTTTGTAAAATGGGCAAACTGAAATAAGCTCATCCAGAATACTCGGAGGATACTTTTTGAAAATTTTTAGGTATTCTTTCATACTCATCAAAATGGAATTTGAATTGGAGAATAAATTGATTTGGCGTACAGTAAAACTAATTTTAAATTGTATATAATCTGAATTACAATAATTTAAAATTTTAAATTTCATTCAAAAGTTTTTTAAAAGTAACAGCATCATCCCGCATGTAGACGTTGTTGAACATAACGTATGCATTATTAAATTCCCTACAGTAATCTCTAAGCCAAATCAGTTCATCTCGACTGTACTTGTGCTTGTACATTTTTTTGTGGCTGCCATGAAGTCTAAAGTATCTAACATCGCCATAGAGTGGTTTTGCAACAAAGGGGTCAACGCAGTGTACTAAATTCAGCTCCTCACACACCTTTTTAATCGCTTCATCACTCCAATCTCTCGGCTCCCAAACGAACATATAGCCCTCAATTGAATTGAAAAATTCCTTCATATTTTTCATATTTTCTTTGCTCTCCTTAAACGACTTTGGTGTTTGAAATACAATTACTTCCGCTTTTAAAACATCTGCAACGTTCTTTGTTACATTCCAAGCATCAAAAACTTCCTTTATCGGTTTGAAAAATCCACCATCCTCAACATCCAACTTAGCTTTTCTGTAAGTCGGACTTGAGGGGGGATGGGTTATTATTTGCAAAGCCTTTACACAAAATTCAAAGTTTTTTGAAGCCATCTTCCTCCACTTTTCAGCGATTTCAACGCTAATAGGTTTGTAGAATGTTTTCTGTATTTCAACAACTTCAAACTCCTCAAAGTACTTCTTCATCGACATTGGAAATCCACAGCAACCAACCTTAATCATACTTTAAATTTCGCCTTATTTTAAATAACACTGACGATTCGTTTAAAAAACTTTATTTTGATTAGAGAAAACAACAAACAATGGAATTGCTAAAAATCGGTGGTAGTGTAGCCAATGAACTGCAAAGCATAGTCCAAGAACTTAAAGGTTTGGACAGAGATATCTTAATAGTTCCTGGTGGATGGATTTTTGCCGATTTGGTCAGAGATGTGGATGAAAAATACGGATTGGATGAATCAGTTTCCCACTGGATGGCTATTGCTTGCATGGATGTATACGGTTACTACATCTCCAATTTTGGTGTTGAGGTTTTGTTTGCAGAGGATTTAGAAAGCTTGAGCAACGTTGGGGGTGTAAGGGTAATTCTACCACACTGCTTGCTGAAACATAGCAAGGAATTCGCTGAACTTCCTGCCTCGTGGGACGTGACTTCAGATTCCATTTCGGTCTGGATTGCCTCTAAGCTTGGGTTAGATAGGGTGATAAAAATCACAGATGTTGGTGGTGTACTTATCAACGGCAACCTTGTTGAGAGTTTAACTGCCTCAGAATTGCTGAAATTAAACATCGAAACTTGCATTGACAAATTCACACCAAAACTCCTCAAAGAGTACAAAGTGGACATGTTCGTTTGTAACGCAAAAGAAGTAAAAGATTATATATTGAAAGGAAAGGCTAAAGGCACGCTGGTAAAAGGAGAATGAGGTGATGATGTGGACATCCATAAGTGCATTTCATGCGGTGCAAATCTGGTTGGAGCTAATTACGTCATGTTTCCATGTCCAGAATGTGGGGAGATAATTTACCGATGTAAGAGATGTAGAAAGCTTGCGAATCCGTATAAATGTGAGAACTGCGGATTTGAAGGGCCGTGAGGTGATAGAATGGGGCAGGTATTTATGAAGTTGAGAGTTATGCCGACAGGGGTAGATGTGAATTTGGATGAAGTTCTTGAGAAGATTAAAGCAATTAACTTGAAAGACGTGGAAATTAGAGACTCAAAAACTCAACCAATTGCTTTTGGCTTGAAAGCTTTGCTAATAGTAGCAGTTATGCCGGATGAAGAGGGGGTAGGGGATAGATTCGTTGAGGAAATTTCAAAAATTGACAATGTTGAGAGCGTGGAAATAGAATCTATGGAGCTTGTGTAAATGAGAGAGTTGAAACCAATAAAAATAGTAACACCACCTCTTGCAGCAAACTGCTATTTAATTTTGGATGAAAAGAGTGCATTGATAGATTGTGGTGGCGATACAAAGTTTATCTTAAACGCCTTAAGTAGGTACATGGAACCAAAAGACCTCGATTATCTCATTTTAACACACTCTCATTTCGACCATGCTGCTGCTGCCGGAGATTTGAAGGAATTGGGATGTAAGATTTTGATGCACAAAGATGAATACGCTTTGGTTAAAGCTCAAGGCTTTACTTCAATCTTCTTCAATGTAAAGTTCAAACCATTCAAGCCTGATTTTGAATTAAAAGGTGGAGAAATCATTGAGCTTGGAGATGTTGTTTTAGAAGTCATACACACTCCGGGACATTCTCCAGGAAGCATCTGTTTGTATGATGAAAATAAAAAGTGGTTGTTCAGCGGTGATACGGTTTTTGCCTACGGAGCCTTTGGGAGGGTTGATTTGCCGGGCGGAGATGCTAAAGCTCTAGTCAAATCAATAGAAAAATTATCGGAATTGGATGTTGAAAATCTGTATCCCGGGCATGAGGATGTAATTGAAGGAAATGCTAAAGCCTCCATTCTCGAAGCTTTGAGCATTGTGAAGATGATTTTCTAATTGGTGCATTAGTCTTTGTCCAATAAAAACCATAGAGTATGCTATTATAAACTTATTGTAAGATCTGGGAAGTTTAAGGCAATATTTCCCATAATTTTAACGCTTAAATTTGTTCTTTCCCAAAACGTAACCACTTAAAGCTATTCCAGCCAAAATCATGAGAAAGGATGCTACGAGCATAAACCTAAAACCGAAAAGCTCCGCTAAGGTTCCACCAAGAAATGGCCCAATAACCCACCCCAAACTCCAGACAGTATTGTATATGCCCATAGCCTCTCCCCTTTCACCTTTTTTGGCTAAATCTGCAATTAAAGCTGGAGCTGAAGCACCAATCATAGCCCATGCAAATCCCTCAATAATATGAATTGGAATCGCATACATGTAGTAATTAATCAAAGAATACGAAAGCATGACAACAGCAAACAGAATTTGAGAAAGGATAACTAAAGGTTTCTTACCAAATTTATCCGCTGCCTTTCCAAGCAAAATTGATGTTAGAACTCCTGTCAACGCTCCTATTGTGAACAGCATTCCTATTTGCATTTTGTTGGCTTTTAACTCTTCAGAAATGTAGATTGACAGGACTGAGTAGAACATCCCCGATGAAACCATCATTGGCAGTAACGAAAGGCTGAACGTTACAACTTTTCTGTCCACACAAACGATTTACTAAAATCGGTATAAAAGCTTGTAGAAAAATTTCAACCATTGTACACTTTCTCAAATGCCATACGCACAACATCAACGCTCAAAGCAAAGTCGATGTTTATTTCTTTCTGTCCAGGGATGTGTGCAACGGCAAAGCTTACAGAATCCTCAAAATTTAAACCTCCGTGAGCTCCTTTATTTTCACCTTTCTGGAACTCGTAACCCTTCTTTGCTGTGATAACAAAATCGCCACATCTCTCGCTCTCCATCAATCCGGCAATTCTCTCTTTTGCGAATGGATACTCTTCATTTGACAGATAACTACCAATGTTATCCAAGCCAATTGTTTCACCTTTGTAGTGTATCTTAATCTCTTCATTCTCCTTAAAAGCAATCAACTCAACGCAATCCAGATTTTTAAGGACATCAAACACCCTCTCTTTTTCTGACAAAGCATAGACGTGTGCCATTCTTGGTCCGCTAACAGCCACAACAGCTTGAGCATCACCAAACTCATGTAAATCGATCTTTGAGAATGCAGCCAAACCGTTCTTTTCAAACTCCTCAACCAAATCGACGTGATACTTTTTCCCTTCTTTAGACTGCTTTGCCCGTGATCAGATATAATCAACAAGGCAGGCTCTTTTCCAGTAATTCTTGTTACACCGTTGTACATTTTCTCAATCTCCTCATCAACGTCCTTCAACGCATCTTCAAACGAATCGTATAGTATTGGTTTTCCTGTTTCGCCTTCAAAACTCTCAGGCCCAAAGATGTGCGACGCAGCATCCGTCTCCATAAACCACGTAACACCAAATCTGCAACCTGCCTTTACACCTTTCAGCGTATTCATCACAGCAACCTCATTCTGAAAGGCGTGGAATGGAATTAGCTTTAAAACGAGCTTTTTAATTGGATTTTTTCCTTTAACGTTCTTGTATCCCGCAAACCTCCTCAAGAACATCAATTTTTTTGCGAGACCAGTCAAATCTTTATCCAGCCCTGGAGTTACAAAGCTGAACTTTATGTCTGCCCCCTTTCTAACCAAATCGACGCTGAATGACCTGATATTGTAATCCTTAACAACCTCAAACCATGTTTTTGCAATCAAGTGTCTGTCGCTCAGATTTGATGAGGCGTCAATCCAGTTGTCGGGCATTGTAAGCTCAAAGTCGTATCCTATGTACTCTCCGTTACGCCTGTCAAACCAAGCCTGCCCAACCAAACCGTGATAACCGGGATGGATGGCTGTGTTAATCGATGCATGTCCGCAAATTGTTGCTGAAGGAAACACAGTGCAGCACTTATCAACAACGATTCCATTTTTTGAAATCTCTTCGATAAAAGGCAACTTTCCTGACTTGATCAATCTTTTATAGGATTTATGATTAACTCCAAGACATGTCCACATTACATAAAACTATAGATACTTAAAATTAAGCACTATTATGCTAAAAGTAAAGGAAATTGTAAAGAAGTTGAAAATCTTCGAGAGAAACAAAGTACCTCTGGAAATAAAAG
>QMZC01000037.1 GCA_003662995.1 Archaeoglobales archaeon | reverse complement strand
TTATCCTTACCAAGATGTTTTACTCCCTTCTTTACAAGAAATTCCTTAAATGGGTGCTTAGCCATTTCTCTATTTTTAGCTGCTATTTCTTTTACTGGAGTTTCTTTGTCGAGTCGTCTGATTTTTCTCACGGGATGTTGGGTTGTGAAATAACTTTGGGATTAGACAGTATTAATATATAATGTATTTTAATATAGTACTTTAATATAACTCTATTCACAATTTAAATTTTTCACAAAAACTGGATTAAACTGAGTACTATCGTTAGTAAACCGAGAATTACACAAAACTTTGAAAACTCCACAATTTTTGCAAATCTCAGCAGTAAGTCCATGGTGAGGTATCCAACAAAAAAAGTGATTGCCACGGTTATCAACCCAAGTTCAACCCGAACATTGTTAGAATTCGATAATAAGTCGAGAATCAATGCACCTAAAACAGCCGGTACACTGATTAAAAAGGAGATTTTCAAAGAGTCTTCCTTGTTTATTTTTCTCAACAACAAAAAACTTATAGTGGTACCAGATCTTGAGATTCCAGGAAGTATGGCAAAACCTTGGAAAAATCCAAGAAATGCCATCTCTGTAATGCTCATACTCTTAAACTCTCTATAACCACCTTTGGGCAGCCTTAGAACTAAACCGGTTACAATGAGCATAAATCCGATTAACATCGTTATCTCAAAACCAGATCTAAAAGATGTAATTAAATAAAACAAAGGTATTGCAGTTATACCAGTAAAAATTGTTGTAACAAAAAGTAACTTTGTAAGTGCAGTGTCCTTCAAACCCAAAATCCTCGCAAAATCCTCCCTGAATTTTACAATCACCGCTAACATCGTTCCAGTATGAAGGAAAATGGCGTATGAGACTGCTTGGCTTGGATCTGAGTTGAAGAATTTTATGAGTATGTATACCGATAAGCCCTCACTACTAACCGGCAACCATTCGGCAATTCCTTGAATTATGCTCAGAACTATTTGTTCTATCATATTCGTGCGTAAACCTTTAAGTCGGTTTAAAGAGTTTTTTAGGGACAAAAAATGATAATTATAACAACCTTTTAGGAATAAAAAGATTAAAATAGGGAGAAGCTTAGTAAAAACATGAATGATACTACGCTAATCTGTGGTAACAATGGAAATGAGATTTTAGAAAGAGAGACAATCCAAATACCGGTAAAGGTACATTTGTTAGATTCAAATACTATTCATTTTGATGCTGTGAGGTGTGGTAGTTCAAGAAATCGTGAAAAGAAGTTTGTTCTCAATTCTATAGTACTATATAAATTTTTGCTCTTTAAGGTTTACACATTAAATAAATTGGGGAAGATACAGGAATGATGTACATTGGAGCTATAACTGCGTCGTATTTATTCACGTTCTCTTTGATGCCATTGTTAATAAAATACTTAAATAAAAAGCAGGTTGTTGTAACAGACTACTATAAAAAAGACTTAAGAAAAGTACCCACGGGGGGTGGCATTATAATATTACTCTCTCTATCTCTTTTTTTCGGGATTAGCGGTCTTCTTTATCTTAAAGGCATAAATTTGCTTAATTTGAGTAAATTGGAATGGTATTCAGCATTAGTTGTAATTTACTTCGGTTCCTTTGGATTGATTGACGATTTTTGGGATGTTGGGAGAGCATCAAAAATATTCGCCCCTTTCTTTTTCTCTTTACCCCTATCACTAGTTTTACCCCATTCGGGAGTTAATGTGCCCTTCGTTGGTTATGTTGAACTTGGAGAGTTCTTTCTTTTATTCATCGCACCCTTGTACATCATGATCGTGTCCAACCTTGTTAACATGCACTCTGGATTTAATGGAATGTGTTCAGGTTTGAATGCAATACTGTTGACCACTCTTCTTATTAAATCAATTTTGCTAAGCAAAGAAGTAGTCATTATGTTAAGTTGTGTTTTAGGCTCCACTTTGGCTTTTTTGTTATTTAACAAATACCCATCCAAAATTTTTGATGGTAATGTTGGCGCATTAAGCATGGGTGCTGCAGTAGGTGTTGGGATTGTAGCGAGTGGATTTTTGGTTTCTGGATTCGTTATGCTAATCCCACATACACTCAATTTCCTCATGTACGTCTACTGGAGGATTATGCACAGGTTGCATCCAGAGGATGAGAGATGGAAGATGGTCAAATTTGGAAAGGTTAGAGAGGATGGAACATTAGAAGTTCCTAACAGCTTGACTTTGAAATGGGTTCTACCTTACTATTTCAGGGTGACTGAAAAACAAGTTGTTTTGTCAATGTACGCTTTTACAGCGGTTTTCTGCTTGATTTCAATTTTTGTTCCATATTAATATATTTATTAATTTATTTTTAATAGTTCTAATATCGAAGACAAATGTTATATTTTTAACTCTCATAACATTTGTATGCGCTTTAAAATGGCTCAGGTTGTGCTCGATGAAGAGGTGATTAAAGAGTTGAAAGAAAAAACTGGTGAGAAAACCATAAAGGATGCCCTACTGAAAGCTGTTTTGCATTACATAGACTGTCCAGAAGCTGGGAATGAAGTGGGAAGTCTTATTGTCAAAAGGAAAAGGAGGAAATTACCTCTTCATTTGAATAAACTAATAGAAAAGGAGTAACACAAAAAAACATCAAATTATCAAGATAATCTTTTTTAGCTAAGACAGAGAGTAAAATTAATGTTACATCTTCAAAAATTCCCATCTTTTATTGTCAAGATTTTAATAGTATAACACTAAATGGGGATGCGTGAGACAAACAAACACATTAATTAAAAAAACCGATTTGGTTGTTTTAACCCTAGTATTTTTGTTAATCGCCTCGTTTATAGAGCTAAGTTATGGTTCATTGTATCTCGGGATCGGTTTTCTTGTGTTTACTGTTTTTTTCCTCTACATGTTTCTAAAAGAGAGAGAAGTTGCAAAATTTAAACCATCTCTTTTAAAGTTGATAATTGGCACAACTTCAATCTTGATAGTTATTGAATACAACATTTATAAAAATTCTACAATCCAAACTTTTGACTCAATGATCATATTGCTCGGTTTTTCCCTAATAATCTCAAATATAAGAGGATTTGCGGAAATTGGAAAATTTGCTACGTACTTCTCGTCGATATTTCTAGTACTCTTTATCAGCCTCTTTATTGTCCCAGAAAAAATTGGCATAGATCTTCCATACTATTACGGACACTACTTCGTCACCCTTCCAGTTGTGGTTTTTATGAAGCAGTTGGGAATCAACGTTGATACGCACGGTATGAGGTTGATTGAAGTCAATGGTGTGGAGCATGCAATTCTAAAAGTAGACCTCGCATGCTTTGGCTGGTACTCTATATTGCTAATTGTAAGCTTGGTTTTATCTTATTCAATCACCATCGAAAAAATTCAAAGAAAAAGGTTAGTCAAGATTCTGTTGGTATTACTAATAGCCTCCTATCTTGCCAATCTCTTAAGGGTTGCCATTCTTGTGTACATGGCTTACTACTATGGGCTAGATGTCATGATGGTCGCTCATTCCCACTTAGGGTGGATCTTATTTGCGGTGATACTCCTTCCCATAGCGTTTTTACTCCTTGGGTCGAACAGGAAAAAAGGTTAAACTTTTGGTATCTCTTTAAGCCAAAAATGGACTTCATAAACGTTGCCATTTGCCTCAGCCACGATCCTCACTTTAATTGGAAATTTCGTGCCTTTTGGAACTTTAATGGATTCATTCTCCTCAAACACCTCTCCACTTTTTAATACGATTTTTTTGGATTTCATTAACAAATCTCCAAGATATACGTTTACACTGTACGTCGTTTCTTTTATTTCGTAGCTTTTGATTCCATAAACAAAAGATACGTTGGTTGGAAGATTTGAAGGGTCTACGTAATTTTTGTATGTTTCAGGATACAAATATAAGGCCGAATAAGACTCTTGAGCATTAACCCAGATCAAGTAAGAGGCAACGATTGTACCAATACATAAAGCCACAATTGCTGCTTTCGTAATTACCCTCTCGATCTCATCCACCATTACCTAAAGATAGTTCAAGACTATTTATGATTATCTAAATTTGTTATAATCACTACAATAATAATAATTTAATAAAAATCAATATTTATTAAGCATGAGCGAAAGTCTACTCATGCAGATACGATACATAGTAGTAATTTTGGCTTTAATATTTTCTGTGACTCATCCACAACGATAACAACTGGACTATGCCCAAATCAGTTAAATTATCCATCTTATAACTTCGAAAGCCTCGGCATAGTCAGAGTTTATCTGTACACCTCTAGTTTTCGCTAAACTTCTTATAAACTCTTCGTTCAGGTACGTCCTGTCTTTTTGAGACTCATAACAGTTTAAAGCCTCTATTTTCTTTACTATATGCTTCTCTTTTAACTTTATAAACGCTGTAGTATCAAAAGTAATGTTGTTCCAAGGCTGTTCATAACCGAGGATTGTACACACTTTGAACGCTCTTAACGTTTCCTCCCTTGTTACTCTATGATCTTGGTGAGTATCAAAGGAAGATGGTGTAAAGATTGTATCGGGTTTAATCTCTTCTCTAATTTTTATGAGAGTATCAAGAATCTCCTGCCTAAACGATGGAAAACTTCTCACATCAAACTCGTAGATTAGTAAGTTTGAATTATCTATTCCAAGAACTTTTGTCGCTTTTTTGACCTCTCTTTTTAGAATATCTATAGGAAGGTACTCTGGAACACTCTCTTCACAGGCTGACAATGCAACGTAATACACATCACTCCCCTCCTCAACAAATCTTGCTATGCTCCCGCCACATCCTAATTCTCCGTCGTCTGTGTGCGGGCTTAAGACTAAAATTTTTTTGAACATGCACTTGATATATCAACAGGCAATTAAACTTTATCTTGGTAATCATTGACTTCTACTTCATCAAATTCTGAAAACAATTCTTTTAATTTTTTCTTTCTCACTTGCTCGTTCTTTCGAATTCACTCTTCTTTCAATTGCTTCACCCATTCTGCTCCCCCTTTTTATTAATTATGTAAATCTCTACTCTCCATATTCCTAAGAATATAAGTGTGAGTGTTAGCAAAGAAAAAAAGATGTTGGAAGCAGTAGTTGGAACGTGAAAAACTACGTCTATAAAGAGAGTTGTTAAAATATCTGCTGCAATACTCAAAGCACAGGCAAACCCTATTTTTTCTACAAGGCTTAATTCATCTTTTCGAGGGAATAGCGCAAGTGTTATAGCGTAGCCTGGTACGAAAAACAGAAAAATTAAACCAAGTATTACCTTAAATGCGTAAAGGATTTCTGCAATCATTCTTCCACACCTTTACTTTTAGATATAAAATTTTTTATGTTGATGAGCAGTAATACAGTTATTTGGGCAAAAAAAATTCCAACAGCATCTGCGATGAGATCAAAAAGACTCGAACTTCTAAGGGGGACAAAGGATTGGTGGAATTCATCTAAAGCAGCATAAAGAACACCTGCTACAATAGCAAAAATGTATGAATAGTTTTTTGTTTTATTGAGATTCTTAAAGGCAAAATACAACGTTAAACCGAAACCGAAGTAGAGAATAAAGTGTTCAAATTTGTCAGGATATTTGTATACAACGTAAAATGGATATGCAATGTACTCTATTCCCATACTTTTGAGGGTTAAATAGAACTTGTAAAGGTACTTGAAAAATTTGTGGCTTGGTATGGTGGGTGAAGATAGCGAGGAGAGATAAAATATTGTTGAGGCGTAGATTACTGATGGTAAGGTGTATAGGTATTTTTTATTCATAGGTTGTTAAAAATTCAAAAGTTTATTACCTTTTCCTAGAACCAATTTGCCCTAAATTTTAAAAATAAAAATTAAAATTTAAAACTTTCTTCTCAATAACACTACTGCTCCAAGCAGTCCTAATGTAGCAACAGCAAATGGTGGAAATTCTGAGATCGAAGGTGGTGCGTTATACTCATCGTTGTCTTGAGGTGACGAACAACCTGGGTCATTAGGATAGTCAACAAGCCCGTCTTGATCGTTGTCTATGCCATCACTGCACTGCGGTTGCGGGCCGATGACTGCTTTTTCTATCGTTAGCAGTGCCCAAACTGTGCATAGTTCATCGCTAGCCCACGAGGTGACAAGCCCCCAACTCCACACAAAGTTGGGACATCCTGTCCAGCGACCATCTGCTTGTTGTTCGCTTACAATTTCCATAGCCATGGGCGTAAACCAGTCATCTGGGATGTTGTCCCCGTTGATGTCAATGGTATTAAGAGAATAAGCCTCTAACCCCTTTAGAATTGTAAATGTAGCTTGATAATGAGAGGTTGTTGCGTCATACCTCCAACCGTAGTTCCACTCACTACCATTAAAATATCTTTCTATATAACTTACTGCACGCTGAACGCTGACATTGTCAGGAGCTCTGCCTACTACCTTCATTTCGTAGAGCAAATTCCCAGTTTTTAATGAGTTTACCCACGTACATGAATTATAATAGCCAGAACCTCCATCTTCACTCGCTGAATAACTACTATCCGCTGGATCACACTGAATATAGGTTATGTACTTGTCCAACTCATCGAGCACAAATTGAGGGGCTGCAATTCCGAAGTACGTGTTTGCAAAACCTATAGCAAGAGTAGCATATCCTGTATTGGAGTTGTCTGCAGAACTGCCCCAATCATCTCTTGCTTCATAACTCCATCCACCTTCACCATTGCCGCCATCAACTTGCCCCCACGCAAAGTAATCAACCATATCTCGAGATACGTTGGCAAACGTATCGATGTAACCGTCTCCATCAAAGTCGATTCCAGTAGATCTGTCAGGAGTTTGGCTTGCAGTAATTGCCATTAATGCTAAGGCTGTTTTGTATGTTTTGTGACTACCTTGTGCGTAAACTCCTTTTCCATCACCATCGCTATCGGGGTTATCACTTCCATGCTCCATATTTATATCGACAGCCTGGAGATTCGAGAAGATATACTCCAAGCCATCCTCCACGTTTGCATGGTACGGGTAGTCAGGATCAAAAGGCGAATCATAGCCTAATTCGTATGCGTATTCTTCAAGTTTCAATACTGCGAATCCTGTGTGGGCGACCTTCTCATATGTACCCCAAGATCCGTCAGCGTTTTGTTGGGCAGCAAGCCATTCAACACCTTTTTCGACTGCATCATTAATCTGTTGCTGTTGCGCCGGTGTTAAAGCACTGGCATTTCCAATACAAAACACTATCAGTAGTGCTAATCCCACAGTTTTTCCTATTTTCATTTTTTAACCTCTTTTAACTCTCGCACTCAAGTGCAAAGGTATACAAAAAGTGGTATACAAATGCACCTAAATGGCATTTTTCAATTCATAATTAAACTATATAAGTTTTTTTCTTTAATTTAAAATAATAGTTGTTGTAGTAGTTGCACTTATTATAATGACTAAATAATGAAACAAAGATTGAAATTAATTAAAGAGTGTCTTATCGTTTTGTCAATTGTAGTGGGACCTCCTCTCATATACTCTCCGCAATTCCAGAAGGTTATCGATAATTGGGGGCGTCTGAAGTCTAATAGTCTCGACTCTCCCACTTCAAAGCCATGAAATGCTATTTCTGATGTTGCCTCTTCCTTTAAAAGTTCCCAATTTTTTTAGCATTTCATTGAGGTAGAATTTTTCAGCACTATCTCGGTATAGTAAGTTATGTCTATGAAAAGAGCATTTCCACATGTGCGCTTATCGTAATAAAAAAATACTAACGAAACCTTTATCTCTCCGCAATAGTACTATCAAAATGGTTTACGCCAAAAAAAGTCCGCCAGAAAAAATCGTGAAGAAAGTTCTGTATAATAGGAGTAGAGATGTTGGTTCCATTAATTCACCTTTAAGGATAGATTATTTGGAGAAGAAGGGTTACAAAGCAAAACATCAAATTAGGTTATCAACAAATTTATGCTATTCCAATCTTATACTACTCAAAAAGAGTTTAGATCGTCAAATACTGATTTGAGTGAAGAAGCATGAAAATAAATGAATTTTTTTCTTTTACCTACAATAAAATAGAAAAAGAAGGGGACAAGAACGAAATTAATTTGGAGAACGTCAAAAAAATTGTAGACCTTTCTGCAGAATTCCATAAAAAAGCAAAAATACCTGCAAAAAATTGTAAAATAGACGAGGATAGCTTGATCCTCGAATCAGGGCATCAACCAAATTTTTTTCCATACTCTGGCATCTGGAGAAAGGTTTTCCTTCTCGATTACTTTACAGAGATGTTTAGAGAAAAAACCATCCCAATCTTTGGATTTTTTGATTTTAACCTTTCAACAGCCAAGTGGTTATTCCAAAATAGAATTCCTGCTGTAAATAAAAATGGGTTTGTCACAATTGGGTTTACAAAACCTAGGAATCTTGATATGTGGAGAAGGTTTAATTCAATTGAAAAGCCATCAGAAAAAAAGTGGGAAAAGGAAATTAATAAAATATACAATATATATGGAAAAAATGAAAAAGTGGAAGAGATTGCTGAAGAGATATGGAAAAGTTATGAACTTGGAGATACGCTTTCAGACGTTAATGCAATTCTTTTTGCAAGACTCTCCTCAAAGTTAGGATTTAACGTCCTATTCTTCAGATATTCTGATGTTCAGAAATCCAAGCTTTTTGTTGATGAATGGAGGAAAATAATCGATAAAGTTGAGTTGTTTAACAAAATCCACAACGAAGTTGTTGAAAGTAAAAATCTGGGCGATATAGGATTTGTTGATATAAATTCCGCTCCCTTCTG
The DNA here is from genome assembly GCA_003662995.1 of Archaeoglobales archaeon. Classification (GTDB taxonomy): domain Archaea; phylum Halobacteriota; class Archaeoglobi; order Archaeoglobales; family Archaeoglobaceae; genus B5-G16. The sequence continues at coordinate 13,432 of QMZC01000037.1, read as the reverse complement.
GTATCATTGTGAGTGTGGTGGGAAGGTTCAGATGCATCTCAATGGCTCGTTCAATGGCGAATGCTTGGTGTGTGGAAAAAGCTATGAATTTGATGACAATGAAATTGAAGAGGAATTTAAAAATTTAAGTCCCAAAGCTGTGATGAGAAACACCGTTTTTGCTGAAGGGTTGAGAACAACAGTTTTTATTGCAGGTTCTGGTGGTGGGTTGAGATACGGTTTAATATCTAATGAGGTTGCAAAGAGGTTTGGTTTTAATATTCCAATTACCTTGGCTTGGAGTGGTAGGGACTACTATTTAGGCAAGGCTCACAAAATTGTATTGAAGGAATTGGAGAGGAATTTAAAAGTTGGTATAGATGACCTTTTTGATTATGATATCGCTCTCTCAAAAGTTAAAAAGAGGAGATTTCAATTGGCTAAGGCGATTAGTAGCAGTGATGAGAAACGTAGGGGGCAGTATGTATATTCTGAGACGCTACTTAGCATAGCAAACAACGTTTTTTCAACAACACCATCCATGCTTGATTTATTAGCATCAGGTTACGATGTTGTAGAAGTGTGGCAAAAAACAATTGTTGATGCCGAGATTGAAAATAAAGAATTTTGCATAATCAAAAAGGATGTAGTTTATGGAGACGAAAATCTGCCAAAGCTCTATGATGCAATAAAGAGGTTGAAAAATAGGAGTAAAGAAATTGATCCCCTCAATATCCTTTAACACTTTTGAGAGGTTCTGGAGACCTTCACTGTAGAGAGTATAGCTGGAACAGAGAATAATTGAACTTAGTAAAAAACTAAAAAAACTTAATAAAAAATGGAATATCTCTTTAAATTTTAAAAACAAACAGTAATAAAAAAATAATTTTACAAATTATTTAATTTCATTAATTTTTAATAAAGTTGTAATAATGATAATAGTTGCTATAATTATAGCTATTATTTTATTTTAAACAAAGCTTTTTTATACTTTAATGCTCGTTTAGACACAGAGGCAAAAAAAATGGAAAAAAATGTAAAATTTTTAAAATATGGAATGATGGCACTAATGGCACTTGTAACTTTAGTAATCCCAGCGATGGCAATAGATGTTACAGTAGATGGAGATATTAGTGATTGGGGGTTGTCAAACCTTATAACTGACGATTGGAGTATTCCAAGTACTTGGATCCCCTCACAAGATGGAATAAGTTTTTTTGTTGAGGATAATCAGGACCCATCTAATACTTTAGCCACAAACTACAATGCTTCATACACTGGAGTACATATCTATGGCAATAGAACTTCTCAATCACCTTACCACGAACCTCTACTTTCTGGAAACAGAGCAGAACCTTACGGTGGTACAGGCGGTAAGTTTGGAGAGAAGTTTGATATAGAAGCAATGTATGTTACTGAGAACGACACCTACATATTCGTGCTGATAATTACTTCAACTGATACTGCTATGGGAGACTTAGCGCTTGATTTTGGAAGTGGTGGAGGATACGGTTATGAGTATGGAGTAAACTTCTACAGATCCGGAGACACTGAAGGTGTTCTTGGAGGGGTTTACATGACTCCGACTGACAACGACTGGCTACCTCCTACAACTCCATTTCCAGAGAATGCTCCATATAAGATAAACTTTTCAAGTGTTGATCCTGCAAGCTATCTGTGTGTTGCACAGATTACCGAAACCAATTTGGGAGTAAACGATTTCGGCAGGACAAACTATGCTTTTGAAGTAGCAATACCAAAGAGCTGTGTTGGAAATGTAGACTTGCCTGAGAAACCATCAACTGCTTTGAAGAAATTCTGGATAACGGAGTATTGCGGAAACGATTCGGGACCAAGTATACCTGAGTTTATTTCAATTCTGGTACCTATAGGAATTCTTGTTGGTTCAGTGTACTATTTTACAAGAAAAGAAAGATAAACAACAATTTTCAGTTTTTTTATTTTTAAGGTCGAAGAAATATGAATATACTGGTTGATGTAGGACATCCAGGACACGTTCATTTTTACAGAAATTCAATTGTAAATTGGAAGAAAGGAGGTCATGAGGTCTTAGTTGTTGCGAGAGACAAGGATCTTACCATTAATCTACTAGAATCGTTTGGAATAGAACATATCAAAATTGGTGAGAGTAAAAGTGGACTTCTCAGGAAGGGATTGGATATGATTGCCAAAGACCTCAGGCTTTTAAGAATTGTAAGAAATTTCAAGCCAAATGTTCTTACTGGTGTTTTCAGCCCTTACGTATCCCACGTTGGCTCATTAATAAATAAACCGTCGGTGATCTTTAATGACACCGAGCTTGTAAAGTTCAGCCGACTTGTCACTCCATTCGCTTCAGTAATATGCACACCTCAGTGTTTCCGTGGTAGTGTAGGAAAAAATGTTAGGTATAACGGATACCAGGAATTAGCATATTTACATCCAAAATACTTTGAACCCGATAAGTCAGTTTTGAGTGATCTTGGAGTCAACGGAGAGAGATTCATCGTGATAAGGTTGATCTCATGGAATGCATACCATGACAGAGGGCTCGAAGGGTTGGATCAAGCACGACTTTTTGGGATCATAAAACATTTCGAGAAATACGGCAGGGTCTTTATAACCTCAGAGAGAAAGATTAATGGTCGTCTAAAAGATTATGTCTTGAACCTTCCTCCAGAGAGGATTCATTCTGCCCTTTACTATGCCGATCTTTATTTTGGGGAGGGAGGTACGATGGCTGCCGAGTCTGCTTTGCTCGGAACTCCAGCGATTCATGTGGAATCCGATAAGAACGGTAGAGCGACCGGTGGGACAAGTGGAAACTTTATTGAACTCAGAGATGAATACGGCCTTCTCTTCTTTTACGCTGACCGAAATGATGCTTTGGAAAAATCCACTGAGTTGCTTGAATCCGAAAACGCAAAAAGAGAGTGGCAGAAAAAAAGAAAGAAGCTCGTCAGGGATAAAGTTGATGTTACAGAGTGGGTAACACAATTTGTGGAAAAATACCCAGAAAGCTTTTATGGACCATCCTATTAACTGTCATATTGATGAATTGGGAGATGTGAATGTTGGGTTACCCAATTGTATTTAGGAAGTTAATTTTTCCATTAATGGAAGGCTGCCAAGGAACCGAGATAAGAAAACATCTTGCATGGCTTAAAGAGACGCAGTGGTTAAATCGTAATGAAATTGAAGACATCCAGAATAAAAAGCTAAAAGCACTCATTCATCATGCCTACCGAAACGTTCCCTACTACCATCGACTTTTCAAAAGCCTTGAATTGACGCCCGATGATGTTAGGAGTAAAGAAGATCTATCTAAATTGCCTGTCTTGGAAAAAGAAGACATCAGAAAAAACTTAAACCAGCTTATAGCTCAAAATATCCGAAAATCTCGAATAATAGAGACTCAATCAAGTGGTTCAACTGGTGAACCGCTTAAGTACTACATAGATAGAGCATCATACAGTATTGGTTGGGCTCATACTTTTCGGTGCTGGGGCTGGGCAGGATATGGTTTGGGTGATCCGTATGTCAAAATAAGCTTGAGTGCCAGAACAAACTTCAAGAAAAAAATTCAAGACATGCTGATGAACTGCAGTTACATACACTTTTCAGATGTGAGTGAAAAAACTCTGCTGAGATTTTTGGAAGTCATGAAAAAAGGAAAGATAATAAGAGGTTTTGCATCATCAATGTATCTCATTTCAAGGTTGATTAAAGGGAGAGGTATTGGTGAAGTTCCAGAGCCCACTGCAATAATGACTACAGGAGATACTCTTTTCCCACACTACAGAGAAACTATTGAGTCTGTTTTCAATTGTGAACTGTTTGATGGTTATGGGGGGGAGAGCACACCAATAGCCTTTGAATGTGAGGAGCATTCCGGATACCACTTATGCGATGAAAGCGTGATCGTGGAGTTCCTCAAGAATGGTGAGGAAGCGTCACCAGGAGAACTCGGAAGTATCGTCTTTACAAACCTAGATAACTTTGCTATGCCCTTTATAAGGTACAAGGTAAACGATGTGGGCGTAAAAGGTGAAGATTGCTCTTGTGGGAGAGGACTTTCGTTGATGAAATCTGTCGAAGGTCGGAACACAGACATTGTGGTAACACCAAGCGGTAGATTTATAGTTGTGCAGTTCTTTGCGAACCTCTTCAAGTATCTCGAGGGGGTAAATCAATTTCAGGTAATTCAAGATGAGATAGACAAACTGGAGGTAAGAATTGTTATTAATGAGAGATTCAGAGATTCTGATGAGGAATACATATTTTCAAAGTTAAAAGACCAAGTAGGCGAAGATATGGATTTGATTATTAAATTTGTAAAGTCGATTCCTCCTACAAAGTCTGGTAAGAGACGGTTTGTAATCTCAAATGTTTCTCCATTCTGATGGTGGGAATATGGTTGAAAGAGACATCTACACACTTTGTGGTATAAAACACTTCGAGATGAAGTACAAAATTCTCCCACCGCATACAACATTAAATAATTCAATTGACTTTTTAGACTCGATTGATGAACAAATTTTGCCTGAAATACATACTAACGTTTTTGGTTGGGTGGGTAAGGTATTGTCAGGGTACATGGAGAAATACTATCACAACAAGAACTCCAGAAAAGAGATTTCCAGAGAGCCTTTTGTTGACATCGTGGAGCAGCGCATTTTCGATTTAATTTTCGATTTGCATGAAGATAAGGGAAAACCGATAGTCAAACACTCTTTTTGGCCTTATGGAAAAAAATTTGCCCTTTCCCTCACTCACGATGTTGATGAAGTTAGAAAAACCTATCAATATCTAACTTACTCGCTAAAGCATCTGAAGAGAAGAAATTTTAAAGGATTTAAAAACCAAATCATCTCATCTTTTAAGAAATTAGGCGGCAAAGAACCATTTTGGACTTTTGAAGAAATTATGAGAATTGAGAGAGAGTTAGGGGTAAAATCCACATTCTTCTTCCTCAATGAAACTGCTAAGGTTAATTTATTCGACATGAAAACATGGAGACACTATGGCAGAAGATTTAACATTAAAGAGAGAAAAATCATCGATTTAATAGAAACGTTAACTTTGGAAGGATGGGAAGTTGGTCTTCATGGATCATTTTTTTCCTTTAAAGATTTGGAAAAGTTGGCGAATGAGCTGATGATTTTAGAGGAAATTCTTAATGGAAAAGTATGTGGTACAAGACAGCACAATTTGAATTTGAGCATTCCTGAAACTTGGAAGTATCATGAAAAACTCGGTATAACGTATGATACAACCCTTGGGTTTAACAATTGTATCGGGTTCAGATGGGGCACAAGCTTTCCGTTCCATCCTCTAGACTCTGAATCCAGCAGGACGCTTAATCTTCTTGAAATTCCACTTGTAGTTGAAGATATAGCTTTATTCTCCTACGAAAAACCATGGCAGGAATTTTTGAAAATAGCTGAGAAAGTTGAGAGGTTTGGAGGAGTTTTGACACTCCTCTGGCATCATTCCGTATTTAATGACCTTGAATTTCCAAGATGGGGAGATATGTATAAAAAGATAGTGAAATACTGCCTGGATAAAGACGCGTGGGTTGCAACGGGATGTGAAATTGCTAAATGGTGGAAAAAAAGGGAAAATTCCGGAGTAAAAGTTGATTATGGAGAGGATGAAATTGTAATTCAGCCATTTCCGAAAGATCAGCGACATTTCTTAGATATCCATACCGGGAATGGAATGGAAGTCGAGGTTAAACACGGGGCGGAAGTTGTTAAAAGGGGGAGCGATAAAATTACAATCCTCACAAGTAGTGATGAAGAGGTTCGAATGGTGTTTTGACATGGAAGTACGTGTAGCAGATAATGAAAAAGTATGGAACGATATCGTAGCCATTTCTCCACAAGCAACAGCTTTCCACCAGTATGAATGGCTCAAGACAATGGAAAAATATACAGGATTCAAGTTTTATCCTTTAATTGCATTTGAAGGTGAAGAACCAGTGGGTTTGTTCCCCCTCTTCTTCTACAAAAAACTCCTTTTAAAATCCGCTTTCTCTCCACCCCCAAGAACAGCCACCTCGTATTTGGGTTCAATAGATGTGGAAAGAGAAAACTTAAGGTTATCTCAGAGAGAACATGCTAGCTTGGAGTTTCAGAAGTCGGTTGATTGCTTCATTAATGAGAGTCTAAAGGCTAATTACGTTTATTTCTCTGCCCCTCCTGGAATTAATGACCCGAGAATTTTTGAGTGGTTGGGGTATGAGGTAAAGCCAGCGTATGGGTATGTTACAGAGTTGAAAAATGGTTTTGAGACTGTGTTGGAAAAGATAACCACAAAGAGAATTAGAAAAGAGAATAGGAGAGGTTTGAAGAGAGGCATTGTTGTTAGAGAAGGGGGTAAAAAGGAACTTGAGGTAATATACGACTTAATGTTAGATAGATACGAGAATCAAGATAAGTCGGTGAGTGTGTCTAAAAAATATTTGTTGGATTTATTTGACAAATTTAACTTGAGGATTTTTGTTGCAGAATATGAAGAAGAAATTGTAACTGGAACAGTTTGCGTTGACTTTAAAAACAGGTTTTTAAGCTGGATAGGTTTCCCAAAGCCGAGAATAAAGCTTTCACCATCACCAAATGATCTTTTAATATTAGAAGAGATAAAATATGCATGCGAAAACGGGTACAACTACTATGAAATTATGGGTGCAGCAGGTGATAAGAGACTCCATAGATATTATTCAAAATTCAATTTTGACATTATTGTTCGTTTTTATGCAAAGAGAACGTCCATGCTCTCGTCTCTGGTGGAGAAGGTGTACTTAAAAATGAAAGGCAAAAGGTGAATAAATGAGAAAATTTTGTGACATCTATCTTGCTATTTTACATTCAATGGCAATGAATATTCCATTGGGGAGGATAAAAAGAACTTTATACAGACTGAGGGGGACGAGAATTGGTAAAGATGTGGACATTGCAAATGGAGTATTCATCGAAGACTCATTTCCAGAATTGGTAGAGGTTGAGGATGGTGTTGATATAGGGCCGAAGGTCGTAATACTTACACACGATTCGAGCGCTCATTGTATTAATCTCAATATCTCGATAAAATTAAAACCTGTAGTAATTAAGAGGAATTCTTACATCGGTGCTGGAGCTATAATTTTGCCGGGTATTACTGTTGGAGAATCTTCAATAGTCGCTGCTGGTGCTGTTGTTACGCGAGATGTTCCTTCTGGCAAAATTGTAGCGGGAGTTCCTGCAAAGGTTATTGGGGATGTATCAGAATATTTAAAAAAATTTGAAGGTGATGATTTGTGAGCATAGAGATTGAATTAGCAAAAGAAGATGAGTCAGAACTATGGAACCATATTGTGGGGAGTTATTCCCATGGAACCATCTTTCACCTTTGGGACTGGTTGAAGATTGTTGAAGAATACACGGGAACGAAGCTCTATCCTTTGATTGGTTACAAAGGCTCGACTCCTATTGGAGTTTATCCTCTTTTTGGCAAAAAAATAAAATTTGTTAAAACGTTCTTCTCACCTCCTCCAAAAGCCCTTATGCTATATCTTGGCCCAGTAATTGCAAACTATGAAACATTGAAACAGAGTAAAAAAGTCAGTTTCTTTTACAATTTCCAAAAGGAAGTTGATGAATTTGTATTTTCCGAATTAAATGCAAACTACACACGTATAAGAACTTCACCATATTTAGAGTGCAGACCTCTCATTTGGTGTGGCTATGATGCAAAACCATTTTACACCTACATGATTCGACTTGAAAAAAACCCAGAAGTGTTGTGGAAAAGACTTAGCAGGAAAACTAGAGTGAATATTGAGAAAACAAAAAGAGAAGGTGTTATAGTTGAAATGGGCGATTATAATGACCTAGATTTCCTAAGAACTGCTCTTTACAGCAGATTTGAGGAACAAGGATTTAAACCCACCAGAGACTACTATAGAAAATACCTTGATGAACTATACAGAGCATTTTACCCTGAAAATATGAAGATATTTGTAGCTAAACAAAATGAGGAGAGAATTGGCGGACTTGTAACTCTCAACTATCGCAAATGGACTGGTTTGTGGATAGGTATTCCAAAAACAAAATTGGCTGGGATTTATCCAAACGATCTTACCCAGTGGGAAGCGATAAAATGGGCCTGCAATGAAGGTTACGAATACTACGAGTTGATGGATTCTGGAGAGAATCCAAGATTAGTTAACTACAAGTCGAATTTCAATCCAGATCCTGTTCCGTGGTATTCGACAGTCAAACATTCTTCTTTTGTTTTTAGAGTTGTAGAAAGATTTTCAAGATTTTTTAAAATAAAAGAGAGAAGTGCATGAAAAGAAGTTTATCATTTTACACCCTTTTTTTCGTATTCTCTCTTGCATTAATGAAGTTAAGCGGTGTAATTAGCAAGATAGTTGTTGCCAGATTCGTAAGCCCTTATGAATACGGGATAATAACCTTGGTTACAATATCTCTACCAGCTATGTTTTTTTATTTTACAAATTTTTGTTTACATGATTTACTTTCCAATTCAAGAGAGGGTAAAAATTACTTTGGCTTCGCTTTCACGTACTCACTTGTAGCATCTTTGATTGTCGGGTTATTTATATTCATTTTTTATGTACCCTTTTTCAATTTTCTAAACTTACCATCAAGCAACTGGGAGCTATTATATTTGGCTTTTTTTGTTTCCCTTATTTCCGGTAGTATCTTAAACGATATTACGGGTCTTTTTAGGGGCTTGAAGTTTTATTCATCCACGAGCATTATAGCGTCTTTCCCAGCAATACTCAAACTTCTCCTGCTTATTGCTTTTTTAATAGCCCTGGGAAATCTCGATTTTTTAATCGCTATTTTGGTGTTCTCTTTCTCGTCACTTTTTACCCTTATATTTGTGTTGGCACTCTATCGTAAAACAATATTTAAAAACTTCAGGTTATTAGCTCTCAATCGGGAAATACTGTATTTTGGAACGTCTATTTACCTTTTGGGATTGTTTGGAGGTCTGAGTCAAACGATCAGCAAGGTGGTTGTAAGCCACGATCTGGGAATAACTTGGCAGGGATATTTTGATGCATCACTGACCGTTGTTGCCGTACTATCATTCGCTTTCACATCAATGAGTTTTATATCGATTCCCGAAGCTACCAGTAGTACAAACAGGGACGAACTATTATACGAAACTGGAAAGCTCGGCGATGTCGTTCGGGCACTGTTTACTCTCTTAATTCTGGGTATAATTCTGCTCTGCATTTATCCTTCTCAATTTGTGGAACTTCTGTTTGGAAAAGATTACGCGGTTTCATCCAGATTTCTTCCTGTTCTGGCTGTCGGTTACGTTTTTCTCTACATCCAGCAATTTCTAGCATATCTGAACATATCATTTCAAAAGCCTGCAGAATATAGACCCCTTGTTATTGCAACAATAGTTTGCCTTTTATTTCTTGTATTCACCGTACATGCTTTTACAATGATGGTAGGAATTTTAGGAACTTATTCTGTTCTTGCTTTCTTTTATTTTATCTACCTGTTAATAACGCTAAAACTCTCAAAAGATTTGTCTCCCGTCTACATACTTGTTAGAAAAATCGATAGATTGTTAATTGCAATAGTGATTATCGCGCTGATCAGCCAGCTCATAGTATTTTCAAGTTTTATTTACGGTGTTTTGTTTATTTCTGCAATTTTTACTTTGTTGGTTTTTATTACCGGTTATTTAAATAAAGATCTTTTGGAGAGTATTTTTTTGAATTAAGATGTTATGATCTTTATTGTTTTGGATTCATTTGACATAAGGTCCGTGGTGATATACCACGTGTTTTTATTCCCGTACAATAGCTTGGCATTCTCTATTTCAGGTTTGGAAGAAAGATCGATTCTCAAAGTTAGACCACTTATAGGTTTGTTATTCTTGTTTGTAATTTTTGCTTCAATAAGTTTTGATTCATCATCTACATATACGTTGATCGAGACGTTTTTTAGGAGTACGAGGTGACTTGCTAGCTTGTACGGGTCTTCGATGGTTAGATCTCTTCTTTTGCCATAATCTAATATGCTTAGAGCCATTTTTTGCACTTCGGAGTTGTTTAAAAATATAGAATCCCATCGGAAAACCGTTAGAGAATCATAACTTGCTGAAGATTCTATTACGTCAGCCATACTTTTGAAATCTGGATAGATGTCTCCTCTTTTAATTACTGGTTTGGAGATTGGTATAAGTATGGTGGATGTTTCTTTTCCTTCAATATAGGCGAAACGTGGCATCCTAATACCTTCCTTCCAATATACGTTGTATGGAGGGGGCACTTCTTTAGAAAACACGAATTTTACATTCCTTTTCTCAAGTGATCTTATAAGTTCCAAGCCATATTTAAAGTTCTTTGGATAATAGCCGCCTATTTTTATGTTATCAGGTAATTCCCAAGTCTTAGACGAATATATAACCTCTTTGGTTATTCCATTAGGAATGCTCAAGTCACTCTCTGCGTTTACGATTTCGAAATAATGGGGAACTTGATGTTGCTCAAAGGATTTGTGTACGTTTTTGATGGTACTTAATTTGCTACTAGATACGTTGTTTAGATCTCCAAGATAACTAACGAGAACGAGTGGTTTGATTCCGTAAGGAAACGGATAAATAGATAACGAATACCTGTCAATATTTTCCTCTACAGAATCTTCATCTCCAACGGATATCCACTGAGAGATGACTATTGATTCAGATGGAGACAGTTCGTTCTGAAATGGGTCTATTATTTGATTTACCATGTAGTATCCTGTTACCGATCCAGTGTAAAGTATTTTGTTTGGATAGGGAACATTTTGCTCGTATTTAATCAATATTCCCGTACCATTGTGATGAATAAACATCTCATTGAATTTTGTATCTTTAAGTAACACGTAATCATCATTTGGATAAAGTCTCCTCTTTTCAACATTCACCCCATATTTGATTTTGAACATGTCTAATGGAGAGTAAATCTTGGCAGTGTAGCCAACCCTCATAAAATTGTCACTCCAGTCATTGGCAACAAATATTTCTCTTTTAAATGCCCTTTCAAAGAAACTGTATTTTACAGAGACAGTTGCCATTTTCTGACCACCTGTTTTTATAGTAGTCATATATATTATTTGATTTTTTCCAAGAATAATTTCGGAGTATGGTATCTCGTGGAGTCCGTAAATAACTTCTTTTCTGTCGGGAGCTAATAAATCCAAATCCAATATGTCTGCGAAACCACCCTCACCCAAATAATTCTGTAACTTAGTACCGATGTATTGAATTTCAGGAGTTTCCTTACTCAAACGAATTCTGTAGTACTCAGTGTCAACAAGGTAGCCACCACCTGCATCTTTAATCATAATCCCTTCATCGAAATTTATTTGAGGAGAAATGTTAGCCACTCTTATCTTTGAGGGGATCTGGCGATAGATAGAGAAGAAATTTTTAGAAGCATATATCTTGTCAAGCTGTTTGTTACTATCTACTGTTAGATTTAGCGGAGTTTGTCCATATATTCTAAATATTTTATTTGTGGATACAAGGTAGTTTATTCCAAATGAAGCCAGCAAGTCTTTGGTGTAATCCTCACTCTGTGATCTAAAGTAGGCATAAAACTCATCTTTGCTCAATCTCGACATTTCTGAGCCAGCTGTGACTGATAAAACCTTTACAGGGATTTTTTTACTATAAATTGCCAGTCTTGCTCCAACAGGTCCCGTAGCACCTTCTTCTGAACTCCCAATTTTAGCAAGCCACTTCATTCCATCTATCTCATATTCTGAACCGCTTATGTTTTGATGGTAGTAAAGATTGCCGATTACTGGTATTGCGGTTATTGAGAGGAGAATAATCAAATATGATGCTACAGCAAAGCCCGATCTTAGCTTAGGCATCTTTATTTTAGAAAAATGTTCTTTAATAGTAGAGAATCCTATAGCGGATAATGGGGGAACAATAAGAAACATATAGAAGAGCTCTCTTAAGGCTCTTTCTCCAGCAAAAACTCCCGAGGGTAAGGCAATAATTGGAATCGAAATGATCAAACTCAGAATTAGTGGATTTTTCGTTCTCAGTACACCAATTGCTGCTAGAATGACATTGATGGGACCCAACCACACTGGCCAAAAAATTGGGCCGTGAGAGATCGTACTTGTAAGTCCGGCAGGCAGAAGTGCCTGATATATACTAACACGAAAGTCTTTAAAGGCTTTTGAAATATAGCGATTTATCCAAGTCATAAGATATCCTGCAAGGAACAAAAATGACATCCAGAAAACAATGAAGGACATACTCAGGTTAACAAGTAGCTGGTTGTAAAACATTTCCAGGATTTGTTTCATGGTTAAGGGGCCTAAAGACATGAACTCTCCAATTGATAATAGAATCCTTCCTTTACCTATGTATTGAGAATGAATTTGAGGAAAGATTTGCATTGATACTATGTAATACCCTAGAATTAGTAAGGTGAGAAAATAAGATTCTTTGTGTAGTTTGCCAGAAATTGCTGCAAAAATTAGGAATATTGTCATTGAGAGGAAGATCATAAAAAGATACGTTCCGGTGTGGGTGATGCAGAGAAGAAAAACGAAGATGTTTATTAAAATGAATCTTTTAACTATGTTTATATCCTTATTGAGTAGTAGATAGATGATTATCACATCTATGAACATTGCAAAGATCGAGGTTGAATACCCGAGAATGCTCAGTACTATAGATGGAGTGGAGAGCAGAAATAAGATTGAGAAAATTCTTATCTCTTTACTCTGATTAAAGACGCTTGAATATTGATAGTAAAGCAAGATTAAGGTGACAAGACATCCAAAGGGTATTAGTAGTGACAATTGAAACAACTCTGTTCCAGTTATTTTTGACACAATTGAGCCAAACATCCACATCCCAAATGGATAGTCGTATCCTATGTATCCATTTTCAAGATTTTTTTCGTAAAACTCGTTCAATGAATTAGTTGTTGCCATCAAATCTGTGTAGATGAGGTGGGTAAAAGCATCAGTCCCGTATGGGAGGTCAATATAGACAAGGGTAGGCAAAACGTAGCCAAAAAGTAAAACGTAACAGAATACGATTACAGGTATATTTTCACGTTTTTTTACGAAGTTTAAGCAATTTTTTATTGGTTTATTCATCCTTGTCTATGTTACACTACCCATTAATATTATTTTTCTCTACCCAATGGAAAGGTTTATTTGCTATGGACGGTAAGTTGGTCATCTAATTTTTTGGTGAACGATGAGAAGTATGTATGGAATGGGATTTTCCATAAGAAGGGTCATTGTGGTTTTATTGTTATTAGCTTTGGTTATTGGATTGGTCTCAGCCCAACCCCAGATACTTGGAAAATGGGACTATGGAGCAGCCTTCGATATAACAGCATCAGGAAACTACCTCTTCGTAGGAGCGGGAGAGCAGGTCAGAATATACGACATTTCGA
>QMZC01000036.1 GCA_003662995.1 Archaeoglobales archaeon | reverse complement strand
GCAAGTAAAAGTAACAAAGCAGCGGTAACACCTTCTAAAGTTAAAGCTTGAGCTTTGTCGTTCATCGCCATACCACCACCACCAGTTTTGCTGTTGGATTGCCAGCGATGTAGTCTATCGTATCCGATGTATAGAGCTTTACATTTACATCTCTGACTGATACTTTAATGCATATTTCATCACCGTTTTTTGCACCAGCATTACTGAGCAGTTGATTTGCTAAGTCTACTAAATCGTACCTCTTATTTTCTAGCGATTCACAGATGCTATTGTTATTCAGGCAGAGTTTGTTGGGTCCGCCTATTCTACATGATCCAGAGGTGCAAGACCCCACATCAAGACATAACGAAACTTTTGGTGAAGGTTGGTATTGGTTGAGCACATCAACCACTAACATCGTGAGTGGATATGTGTAACTAAAGCTACAATTTAAACCTGTTCCAGAGCCAGAACAAATACTAGTTGGGTAAGCCCCTTTATCTGTATCGATTGATATGTTTCCAGTTATCGCCTCTATATCATCTATCCACACAATCCTTTCAAATCTTGCTACCTGTGTTGTTATGAGTGGTCTTCCTGCATTCAAAGTGTAGTTTCCATCCCAGTCTTGGATTAGCTCCCTTCTGTAAGGTTTTGAATTCAAGGTTTGAAGAGAAACGTTGAATTCATAATCGTTATCGGGGGTCTTTAAACCAAGATACTCTTTAATTCTTGTATAATTCTGGTCAACAGCTCTTTGAAAGGCTTTAATCTTATTGTAGCTCAAATAACACGGCGTATCTTTTGAAAAAGCTAAGCCGGGTCTAAACACAATATCGGGGTATTCAGATTGATCCCAGTAACTCTCCCATCCCGTCCCGTTCATACTCCCGTTATCCCATCTCCCTGGATCTTCAGCAAGCATTACAGCGACCTTGTAAGCTTCATGAGATAACGAGATCTCACTCCTGACATCAGCGAAAACTGAAGGTAAAAATTGAGCCACATAGATGAATACGAATAAAAAGATGGAGACGCCGATAATCATGTCCAAACTTAGCCTTGCTTTATCATCCATCGTTTTAAATTAAATCTTAAAAACTATTAAACTTTTTTCTAATTGTGAGGGTTTTTACTTTTGAACTATTCTTTTGAACATTGTATTTCCATTACCAAACCTTATATTTAGGAAATTTCAGGTATTTACAAGGAAAAAGTTGCGAAGCACGCTTAAGTTCTTAACGAACTTTCATTAAAACCTCTCCTTCAACGCCTTGAAAACTATGAACAAAGCTGCCAACAACAAAATCAAAGACGGAAGTAGCTCGATATAATCAAGTTTTGTTTGTTTTTCACTAAAATCATCCATAAACTGTTCTGCCAAGAAATCAGCAACTTCTTTGCTGTATATAACAATTCCAACCTCTCTGTTCAGCTTGAAACCGTACATGTTGAAGTTTGCTGAGGTAATTACCACCTTATTGTCAGCTATAATCAATTTGCCGTGTAAAGAATCAAATCCTTTCAATTCAATTAGCTTTGCTTCAATGTTAAGCTTTTCGGCTTTTGCAATTCTATTCAAAAAATTAATGGTGTTAATGTTTTTATCCTTGTTATATTTTGAATCGAGCAAAATTTTTACTTCTGCAGTTTTAGCTGCCTTTTTAATGGAATCAAGTAGTGGAGTGCCGTTGTACCACTTGAAATCCATGTAAGGGGTTGAGATGTACAATCTGTTTTCTGCATTGGAAATTACTTCAAAAATTGGATTTCTGTCGGGGATTACAAAAACTTCAATGTATCCTTCAAAGTTTGATTCTTTTCCGTTTTCAAACCTTTCAACACCTTTAACACCGTCAACATTTCCCGGTTTGGCATTGTAAATCTTGTCATGTTCCAAGACTTTTTTCAACAGTTCAGAAACTTTTTTACTCTCGAACTCAACTATATATCCTCTGTTACTCCAAACCCAGTTCTCCGTCGTTATAACAACTTTATCTCCGCAAACACCAAATTTGTAGTGGAAGTTTTTGTAAGATTTTGAGTTCAAAAAATGAACGTTGTGGTTTTTTGCTATCTCAATTTCTTCAACCGGCACACCTCCTACAGGCGTTGCATCAACGTAAATTTCATTTACATTTGTATTTTCAAGTAGTTCAAAGTTTGTGAAGGTGTATGAAGCTATTATCGTACCATCACAACTAAACGTGTAATTGTAAGGTGTAACAAAAATCCTACCCCTGACGAAGTCTTCAACTGTATCAAAATCGCTCCAGTCCTGATATTTAAAATCCCATCCCCCACCTTTCTTGAAGTAAATTACTCCGTCATCCATGAAATTCAATCCACTTTTTCCATAAGTAAATCTGTCAACGGTCGTGTTATTTTCAATCAAAAATATACTTTCACCGTTATTAGACAAAGCAAACCTTTTGGGGAATTCGTAGTCTGGCAAGTAACCAAATGCATTGTAGAATTCCGTTGAGTTCTTTGCAATGGTGATTGTACCAGTTTTGTTTATTACTAATTCTCCCTCTTCATCTGTCAGAATACATAGTTTATCCACTTTTAGCTTAATGTATTCAGCACCATCACTACCGTAAGGGTTTGGACAAACCTCTAAAATTTCCGATGCTTGAGTTGGGACGAGAACAAGAAGGAGAAAAAGGGAGACTTTATTCCCCAATTTCATTCCTAAGCTCTCCTATCGTTGCCACTCTTTCAGCTATCACGTTATGTTGATGTATGCTTTCTTCATTCTCCTGTCTGAACATAACAACTATGCTATTTGGAGCATCTCTAAATTTCTCAATTGTAGCCTTAGCCATTATTCTAACGCTATCCTCAACAAACCTCGGATTCTGATGGGCTTTGTAAACAACTTCCAATTCATCTTCTCTCTTTAAAATCTCATAGATGTCGTAACTCATTGAACTCTTTGCTATCTCAATTAATTGGTCTATTGATGCTGTAAACTCATCCGTTAGCTGAATTTTGGCACTCGCTCTCCCCCTTTGATTGTGGGTTGCTATTGGAAGACTATTCACTATTTTTTCAGCCTCATTTCTATCATAGCCCATAGCTACAAGTTCCTCAATTGCTTTAGCCCTAACAAGCTCTTGGGCACATGGACAAGCAGTAATACCGCTAACCTCAACTCCAATAAAAACAAGCTTTTTCCCATTCCTCCACTTCTTTGCCTCACAAAAAATCTTGACAACTTCTTGCGTCTTTTGTTTGGTTGTTGGTGTTTTTTTACGCATGATGAGTTCAGAGGTCATTATTACTTCTGCCTTTGTGGCATATTCATGCCTATTCAACAAATTCTCAACTATCTTTATGTTCAACTCTTCAACGTTCTTGACAGGTCTGGAAGTTAGACTTTCAATAACCTCATCAATAGCCTCAAAATTTCTACTAAGATTTACGCCCTTCCTGTCCGAAGGTAAATCTACAAAGATGTCAAAAGTTGAAATCAAGATGATTGGTCTTTTCTCCTTTCTTTCAACCTGAACGAGTTTTTTGATTCCCGTAGCCCCAACTCTGCTCAATCCAATTGGAACTTCAGGTCTTAAAAGTTGGACATCGGGTAACATCGACTAGTGTAATGTTAAGAATATAAAAAGGTTGTTTAATTTGTTTCGAACTTCAAGTTTTTGTTCTTGAACCTTGAAAACTGAAACTTAAAAAGATAAGAATTTTAAGAGCGAATGTTAAAAGAGTTGCATGAAAGAGAACATCGTTTACTTTGAAAAACCCGGTAAACAAAACACTGACGAAACTTTAAGGCTGGCGGTGGATAGGGCTAAGCAATTAGAGATAAAGTATCTGGTTGTGGCATCATCAACGGGGGAGACTGCTAAGAAAGCCTTAGAGGTTGCTGAAGGTATCAATTTAGTCGTTGTCACGTATCACACGGGTTTTGTTGGTGTAGGCAAAGACTCCATGAGCCAGGAAGCTGAAGAGTTTTTAAAGCAAAATGGTGTTAGGGTTGTTAGGCAATCCCACATCCTATCAGGGCTGGAGAGAAGCATAAGCAGAAAACTCGGTGGGGTTTCGAGGACGGAGGCTATTGCTGAGGCTTTACGCTCTCTTTTTGGTCATGGATTGAAAGTTTGCATTGAAATAACGATTATGGCTGCTGATGGTGGAGCTATTCCAATCGAAGAAGTTGTTGCCGTAGGTGGTAGGAGCAGGGGAGCAGATACAGCTATCGTTGTATTGCCTGCGCACATGAACAACTTCTTTGATATGCAAGTTAAAGAGATCATTTGTATGCCAAGGGAGAAGCGTTAACTTTTTGGATCATATACTCAGGTCTCATCTTTTTTAATCTCACAACCTTATCACATTCAAAGCGAAACGCCATAGCCAAAACTAATATTCAAGTTTTTGTAATGTGTTACTTTTGTGTTACAATAATTTTACAGTATGAGAAACTTTTTAATAAAATTTAATAAAAATTAAAATTATCTTTTAAACTCTGAGAACCTAACACCATCGGGATCCAGCTTCTCGATCAGCTTTAATTCCTCTTCACTCGGCACGGGTGTTGTTGTTACTTCCTTTACAACAGGTGAGAAGGACATGTTGTCCACCACTTCTTCCACTGTAACATCGGGATGAACACTTTTCAGAACAAAACCCTCTTGAACTGTTTTAAACACTGCCATGTTTGTTATTATGGTTACATCCTTTTGTTTACCCTCTTCATATCCCAAACCTGTAACAAAGTCAAGTTTTTCAACAAAAACCCTCTTTGAATGGTTTGTTGTCCAGATGATGAGCTTCTTAACCAAGGGTGTTAAATAGGCTGCTGCCGCTCCTCCTGGCAACTTTACCTTTGGTAAATAGTAATCACCTATACACGTCAGATTGATGTTACCCTTTGAATCTATTTGCGCTCCACCTAGGAACATCCCTGTAAGCTTGCCCTTAGCAGCCAAATCAAACGTCTCAAGCAACTCTATAATGCCTTTCGAATTTACGGCGTGTCTTGGATCCGCTGAAGATAAACATAATTTATAGCTGTTTGGCTCAGGATCCAAAGCATCTGCAACGTTTATATAAACCATATTTGGTGCATGTGTAAGCTTAGCCAGATGCATTGCCAAAGCCGGCAATGGTGAGGCTAAACCGTGCAAAAAGATGTCATTATCGCCAATCTCCATTGCCATTGCCTTAATCACAACATCTGCAACATGCATAATCTCACCTCTCAATCCATTCTTTTATATACTCATCAACCCTACCCTCCCTGCACATCGCCAAATACCTTCTAATCTCATCGTAATCTGGATTGTAGTAGTTGGGACAGGCAGTTGGATATGCTCCTTTAGGCATGTGAACAACAGCATCAACGTAGAAGTAAGGAATTGTGTTTTTCTCAGGATACTTCATGAAGTATTCGGTATCAACAATTTCTTCAGCAGTAATTATCACCTTTTTAGCCCCCTTTGCTTTGTAAACGTCTTCAAAGCGAGAGCCTTCAATGCTTGCGTTTCCGTATTTATCGGCTTTTTGCACATGAATTATTGCAACGTCTGGATTAATCGCTTTAACAGCCAAAATTTTTTCTCCGGTAAATGGGTCTTCGATGACCTTCCATGTTCCCTCTTTTTCATGTATGCTGACCAAATCCGTCCCCAACACACCCTTGACAACTACAAATGGCATTCCCGATGCCCCAGCTCTTAAAGCGTTCGTTATAGCTCCGCAAGTATCCTCCAACCACTCGATTTCTTTATTTTCAACAGCCTTTCTGAAATTCAAAGCCAAGCCGAAAAGCTCAAATCCAAGCATCGCAACTCTAACCTTTTTAACAGCTTTCGCAGCAATGAGTATGTCGAAGTCCATACCAGGCTCCCTGTCTATGAGATACAAATCTTTCTTTCCAGCTTTGATAATTTCCCTAACAAAACCCATCGGAGCTCTTACCATTGAAACTCCGCTTAAGGTCACTGTATCTCCATCATTAATCAGTTCAACGGCTTTTTCAACATCAACCAACTTATTTTGCATAGTATATACCTGTCTTCAACATTTAAAAGTGTGTCGAATTGTTAATATCTAAATCCTTATTCTCAGTTTTGTTAGATTTTCCTTAATCTCAACATCTTTACCCAATTCTTTAAAAACTTCCTCCAAAAACATTCTAATGAATTTTTTAACGTTTTTGTTTCCAAACACAAGAGTGTAATCACTTCCAGATTTTCTTAGCCTAAAAAATTGCATGTTTCGAGTCTTTTAAGGATTCGATTTACCTCCATTTTTCTAAACTCCTCTGCATGGTTTTTCGCTATTTCTTTGTGCACTTTCCAAAACTCCTCTTTCTCAGGGTGTGTTTCGATGAGCCTTAAAAAGGATACTAGATGATCTAAATCGAGAATTACATGTTCACCTTCAGCCAGCATTTCAAAGTAGGTTCTGAGTTTCTCAATTTCATGGGATTCCAGATCTTTGAATGTGTAATAAAGCTTCAAAGCCCTCCTCACGATCTTACTTTGAGATAAACCCGAATCTCTCAACTCCTCAAGTATTTTGGCAGTCTCTTCATCGAATGCTACTGTCGTTCTTATTGGATTTTTCACATTTCCAAATTTAGCTCACAGTTTAAAAAAATTTTGTATGAATCTGATAAAAAAATATAAAAAATTTTTAGTTTTTGTGGTATTAAATTGAAGAAATTGCAATTAACGAGAAAGCGGATAAAAATACGAATAAAACAATCAATGTTGTTGCCATCATGGTCGGGATGAGCATTCTGTAGACCCTCCTTATGTCGGCTTTGTAGTATTCCGTTGTTAAAACCAAACAAAGATGCAATGGAGAGATCATAACCCCCAAATAGCCCGCAGCAAACACAATCATAAAGTTTGCAGCGTTGAAAGTTGATGAGATGCCAGTAAACGCTGTCAGTAGTGGTAAGGCAATGGACGTGTAACTCATCTCAATTCCCGTTGCAAAACCAATTGTAAAGGATAACAAGAAAGCTGCAAGGGGTATTGGTATGTTTGCAGTATTTAAATGATTGAAAAAAGCCAATGCTGCATTTGTCTCTTCTATCAAACCTTTAAAACTCATGACAGCCATAACCAGTACGATTAACTTGACATCGATCGTTTTACTTAAGATGTTCTTCAAATCACCAATATTTGGTTTTTTGTGAAGGTAGAGTATGAGCAAAGACATTAAGAGCGTTACAAGTAAGTCTAACCTCACCAACAAAGCCAACAGAGTGATTATGATTATTGGATATAGTGAGATAACAATTTGCTTAAAATCGTTGGAACTCCATCTAAACTTAATTCCCAAGTGTCTGATAAAGTACAATCCGACAGCAATCGCTGCTATCGTTATTGGATAATTAGCCTCAATTACTCGAATGTAGTTCACTTCAACAACGGCTAAGGCTATAATGAAGCTTGGATAAAGGGGCCATGTAGGAACCCATAGGTGCCTGAACCAGTAGTTGATGTACGTTGCTGTTTCGGAATCGATTTCGTATTTTTTAACCAAATCTTTTATCATTACAGCGGAAATTAAAGCTCCACCGGGCATCGGCAAAAAACCGAGGAGTGCTGGTAGTACAGCAACGCTAAAGCTATCAAGCATGTTTTGCGTTGCAAAAGCCAGTTTTTCGAGTAGTTTGAAGTACTCCATTGAATAGCCCAGTGTGAAGGCTAACAACACGATTGTCACAATCTTTATCGTGTTCAAGCCTGTAATGATAAGTAAAATTTTGGTTAAACTGTTGATGCCCAATGTTAGCAGCCCCAAAATTAAAGCCCCGATAAAAATTGAAAGGCTTATGTTCATCTTCAATCGTATTAGGGCTAAGATGGCAAGTATCGAGATTATTAAAGCCAGTGAAGAATCCATAGAAATTGGTTGAGCATCGTTTTATAAGCTTAGCTATATTTATTATTTTGTTGATTTGTTAGGATATTTCTAAAATCAATTTAGAATCATTCTTTCTAGAACTAACCATTCCAACAAACTCGTAAATGATTTTTAGCGCAACATCATCCTGCATAACAACCTCAAATGAATAAAAAGAAATTTGAATTAAAGCCTGTATAAAGATTCAAATTAATTTTTGAAGTGTTGAATAAATATTGTAAATAATATAACGGAAACAAAACCAAATAGGCTACCAAAAATGAAGGTTAGTTTAGGTGAGATTTGCCACAAAACTCCAGCTATCAAGCTTGAAGGTAAAGCTAAAAGTCCCACTGTGGTATGATACGTGCCTAAGGCAGTAGCTCTCAACTCCTTTGTTGACAAATCTGAAACAAAAGCCCTTTGATTTCCATCGACTATTGCAAAGACAATGCCATACAAAGCAAACAGAATGATAAATGCGAGCATCGAATTAAAAAACGCAAAACCCAACGTTGTTACTGAAAACATTAGATATCCAAATGCAATTACCTTATCCCTTCCAATTCTGTCTGAAAGTATTCCAAACGGGATGGCAAAGGCAGCGTAAAACACGTTAAACAACACGTAAAGCAGAACGGGCATTATATCCTTATACGATCCATCTAAAAAACTCTCTTGGACTTTTAAGAGGAAAAACATGTAACTGAAGTTCGCTAATGCGAAGATCGCTGATATGATTATGAAAAACTTAAGTTGTTTTGGTAGCATTTTTAAACCAACGTTTAATGAAACATCTTGCTTTTTACCTTTAACTTCCCTCACATGGCTTAGTGGGATTAAAGAAAAGAATGATACGATTGCTGCAATGAGTATGATCAAGTTGAGCTTAAAACTGTACCACAGCAAAATAAAAGCAAATAAAGAGCCAAAAATCGCCCCCAATGTGTCTAAACTTCTGTGAATTCCAAATCCTTTGCCCCTTTCGGACATAGAATCGGCTATTATTGCATCTCTTGGAGCCGTCCTCAAGCCTTTGCCCACTCTTTCAAAACTCATGAATATTAAAACGTGCTGCCAAGCCTTTGAAAAAGACAACATCAATTTAAAAATTGATGAATTGAGATAGCCAGAAAACACAAATATCTTCCTTTTCCCAGTTTTATCCGACAAGTAACCACAAAAAACCTTCAAAATGCTGGAAATGCTCTCCATCAACCCACCAATCAATCCAATGGCTAAACTACCACCTCCCAACATTGTGATAAACTTTGGAAGGATGGGAAGTATCATCTCACTGCTTAGATCGTTTAGAGAGCTAACTATGCCCAAAAGGATGACATTCTGCTTCAAATTACCATTTTTTACAGTTTTATTCATGCAGTGTGTAATGAAAAAGACTATAAGGGTTTTACGAAATTCTGCAAAACTCGTTAAACTTATCTAATTAAACAAATATAGATAACAACATGAAGATCAGATGGCTTGGAAACTCCTGTGTTGAAATCATGGATGAAAAACACATTTTAATAGACCCAAACTACATCGTGGAGCCTTATGAAGATGTTGAGATTGTTCTAGTGACACATGAACATTCAGATCACTTTGATAAGGAGAAATTTGAGAGACTGAATGCTAAAAAGTTGATTGCTCCAAAGGCAACTCTTGAGGAGTTCAATCTGCAAGGCATAGAAGCAAAGCCGGGAATGGAGATTGATGGAATTAGAGTTCTTGAGAGTTGGTGCTGGAGGGCTAAGGAGAGTTGCAGTTATTTTTACAAAGGCATTCTACATGCAGGAGATTCCGCAAAGTTTCCAGATGTTGAGGGTGTTAAAGTCGTTTTTACAGCATGCTTTCCAGATTACTATGGAGATTACTTGAATGAGTTTAAGAGATTAAAACCAGAATTAATTATCCCCATTCATTACAGCTTAGAAAAAATTGAGAATGCTAAGGGTTTAAAGACGTTACTTGACAAAGAGGGATTTAACTGCCAAATACTGGATGTTGGCGGGGAGATAGAGGTAGAGTGAGAACAATAGAACAAATAGAACAATAGTCAAAAACAAAACATGAAGGCCTTAATTTCTGTTCATGACAAACCAAGTGTTTTAGAATTAGCTAAGGAGATTGCCAAAAGGTATGAAATCATGGCAAGTGATGGAACTGCCAAATTTTTGATGGATAATGGAATTAAAGCGAAATCAATTTCCGAAATCGTTGGAATTAAACAGACTAGCTGGATTAAAACGCTACATCCCAAGCTTTACGAAATGATGTTTAATGGTGAGATAAACATTGTGGTGGTTGACCTGTATCCGTTTGAAGAAGAGCAGAGCATTGAAAACATAGACATTGGTGGTGTTACACTGATCAGGGCAGCAGCAAAAGCTAATTGTATTGTTGTTTCAAGCAAAAACCAGTATAAAAAAGTTATTAACAGATTAGAGAATTTTGACGAAGAATTTAAGCAGAAGTTAATAGTTGAAGCGTTTTTAAGGGTAGCAGAATACGATGTTGCCATTGCAAGGTGGTTTACTGGTTTGTTATTTGAGTATCGTAGATGATAAATATCAAGATTTGACCAACTTCAAAGTTTGAAATTCTGGTGGTGAGTTCATAAAAAAATTTAAGTAGGGCTAATAAAGTAAGAAATGATGCAAGCTGTAGTACTTGCTGCTGGAGAGGGGACAAGATTGCGTCCTTTAACTTTTACAAAGCCTAAAGTAATGCTTCCAATAGCAAACAAACCAATTCTTGAGCATTTAATTGACGAATTGGTAAAAGCTGGGATAGATGAGGTAGTATTGATTGTTGGATACAAAGATGAGAGGGTAAGGAATCACTTTGGAAAAGAATGGAACAATGTATCAATTGAATACGCTACACAAAGAAAACAGCAAGGAACTGCAGACGCTTTAAAAGCAGCATCTCATCTCGTAAACGATGAATTTTTAATGCTCAATGGGGATGCGATTGTGAGTAGTAATGACATAACCAAAATCGTAAAAGCTAATGGAAATGTTATTGCAGTTAAAGAGGTCCCGAATCCACAAGACTTTGGTGTTGTTGAAATACAAAATGGTTTTGTTAAATCGATAATAGAAAAACCAGAAAAACCAGCAACAAACCTAATCAACGCTGGAATCTATAAGTTTGATGAGAAAATCCTTGATTATGTAGAGAGAACACAACTTTCAATCAGGGGTGAGTATGAAATTACGGAGTCAATATCATTGGCCATAGCCAACAATGAAAAATTTAAAGCTGTAAGAATTGAAGAATGGATAGATATAGGATACCCTTGGGACATGCTAAAAGCAAATGAATACATGCTCAACAAAATAGAGAGAAAAATTGAAGGAAAAATTGAGGAAAACGTCGTTATCAAAGGAAAAGTTGTTGTTGGTGAAGATACAATCATAAAATCTGGCTCGTACATAGTCGGTCCTACAATCATAGGCAAAAATTGCGAAATTGGGCCAAACAGTTACATAAGACCGTACACAACGATTGGCAACAACTGTCACATTGGAATTTGCGAGATAAAGAATTCTATTGTTATGACCAACACAAAGATACCCCACTTCAACTACGTGGGAGATTCAATTATCGGGGAAAATTGCAATTTTGGGGCGGGAACGAAGATAGCAAACCTCAGATTGGATGATAAAGAAATACACGTTTCAATTAAAGGAAGAAAAATACCAACGGGAAGGCGTAAGTTAGGGGCGGTAGTAGGAGATAACGTTAAGACGGGAATAAATGTATCCATAAATGTCGGATGTATGATAGGGAATGACGTGTTTTTAGCCCCCCACACAAAAGTTGAGGGGTTTATAGAGCCGTACTCGAAGGTGTTTTAGATGCAAGCCATAGTTTTAGCAGCAGGAGAGGGGCAGAGATTGCGTCCCTTTACTGCTACAAAGCCAAAGGTTATGATTAAAGTTGCAAACAAGCCAATTCTTGAATACGTTATTGATGCCTTAAAGCAAGCGGGGATATTTGATATTGTTTTAGTTGTGGGATACAAGAAGGAAAGAATAATGAATTACTTTAAAGATGGAGGGAAATTTGGTGTTAAAATACGATATGCATTTCAAGAGCAACAACTAGGAACTGCACATGCGTTGAAGCAGGCTGAGGAGTTCGTTGACGATGAATTTGTTGTTGTTTCTGGCGACAACATAGTTGACGACAAGACAATCAAGTTGGCTAATAAACCGTTTACAATACTTTACAAAATCGTCAAGGAAGTATCGAAGTACGGAGCTTTAGTTGTGAGAGATGGAGTGGTGGAAAAAATAGTTGAAAAACCGAAAGATGAAATTAGCAATCTAGCAAACACAGGAATATACTGCTTTGACAAATCAGTTTTTAAAGAAATCGGTAACGAGACGAGCTTGAGTAATGTAATAAATAACATGATTGAAAAAGGATATGAATTTAGGTGTGTTGAGGGGAGTAAATGGCTTGATATAGTTTATCCTTGGGACATTCTGAGAGTCAATGACTTAGCAATGGAGTTCTACGGCAAAAAGATTGGAGGAAAAATTGAGCAGAACGCCACGATTATTGGAGATGTAATAATTGGAAAAAATACGATAATAAAATCGAACACGTACATTAGAGGCCCGGTTATTATAGGGGAGAACTGTAAGATTGGACCTAATAGTGTTATAATGCCCTATACATCCATTGGAGATAACACAACGGTCTCACCTCTAACCTTAATCTCAAACTGTGTGATTGGAGATAATGTTAGAATTGGAAGTAATTCGAACATTGAAAACTCAGTAATTGACTCTGGAACTATCATCTCATCAAACTGCAGTGCAGTATCTGACGAAACAGAAGTTAAGGTTGGTGAGGAATGGCACAAGATTAATACAGGTGTGTTTATTGGAGAGGGCTGCATTCTTGCATCAAACGTTACAGCAAAGCCTGGCTGCATTATTGGAAATTTTGTTGAGGTTAAACCTCTTAAGCTGTTGGATGGTATAATCCCAGACAACACAAAGGTGTTGTGAATGTGTGGGATTGTAGGTTACTTAGGTTTTAGGAGAGCTGATGAAGTTATAATTTCCTCGTTAAAGAGATTGGAATATAGGGGATATGATTCATGGGGTGTTGCGATTGGTAATGGTAAGTTGAGCTTGGTCAAAAAGGTCGGGGCTATTGGAGATGTTGAGGAATACAGCATCGGCGATGGAACTTTGGGTGTTGGGCATACAAGGTGGGCTACCCATGGAAAGCCATCAGAAAGCAACGCTCATCCCCACACAGATTGTAAAAATAACATTGCA
Source organism: Archaeoglobales archaeon (assembly GCA_003662995.1). Lineage (GTDB taxonomy): Archaea > Halobacteriota > Archaeoglobi > Archaeoglobales > Archaeoglobaceae > B5-G16. Next base: position 9,176 of record QMZC01000036.1, on the reverse strand, counting down.
GTTGTTCACAACGGAATAATATCCAATTTTCAAATGTTAAAGGAAAAGTTGATTGAGGAGGGGCATGAATTCAAATCTGAAACTGATACTGAGGTAATCCCGCATCTAATTGAGAAATACTATAAAAATTCCATTGAAGACGCAGTAATTAACTGCATTGTAAATCTTAGAGGTTCTTATGCCTTCGTTGCGATGTGTGCGAATGAGAGAAAACTGGTTGCTTGCAGGTATAAAAGTCCACTAATATTGGGTGTAGGAGACAAAGAGTTTTTCTTAGCCTCTGACGTTACGGCCATATTAGAATATACAAGCAGGATCGTTTACCTGCAGGACGGAGATATTGTAATTCTTACTGATGATGGTTTTAAAATTTTGAATGATTGTGTGGAAGTTGATAGACAGATTGAATTGGTTCCTTGGGGTATTAAAGATGCTAAGAAGAGTGGTTATGACCACTTCATGATCAAGGAAATTCATGAAACACCGAAAGTAGTTGAAGACACTCTATCAGAATACGTTTCAGATGAGATTGAGTTGGATGTGAGTTTTGCTGCTGGAATTTCCGAAATCTTAATAATCGCATGTGGCACGTCATATCACGCAGGACTGATTGGAAAATATGTTATTGAGGGATTAACGGGAATTCCAGTTAGAGTTGAGTATGCATCCGAATTCAATTATCACCCTTTATTAGTAGGAAGACCATTGGCGATAGCAATAACACAGTCTGGAGAGACTGCTGATACGCTTGAGGCAATGAAAAAAGCTAAGAAGTTCGGGGCGAGAGTTGTTACGATTACAAACGTTCTTGGCAGCACGGCAACTAGAATAGCCGATCACACGTTATACATCAGGGCAGGCCCAGAAATCTGCGTTGCAGCTACAAAATCTTTCATTGCTCAATTGATCGTTTTGTACGTTTTGGCGTTAAAACTCGCAAACTTGCCAAGACATGAAATCAATGAGTTGATTTTAGAGTTAAAGCTAATTCCAGAAAGAATTCAGAGGATTTTGGATGCCAAGGATGAGATAGAAAAGATTGCAAAAAGACTGGCTAAATTTGAGAACATGATGTACGTGGGGAGAGGCATAGGCTATCCAATAGCTTTAGAAGGGGCTTTGAAGATGAAAGAGATTTCTTACATACATGCTGAAGGATATCCTGCTGGAGAATTGAAACATGGTCCATTTGCACTGCTCGGTGAAAAAACGCCTGTAATAGCATCGGTTATTGAAGACCCAACTTATGAAATCATGCTGAACAACATAAAGGAAGTTAAGGCGAGAGATTCTATCGTTGTTGCTATAGCAAATGAGGATGACAAGGAAATAGATAAATACGTTGATTGGGTTGTTAAAGTTCCAAAAACAAATCCAATGTTCTCTCCAATAACACAATCTGTTGCTCTACAAATTCTTGCATACTACACGGCTAAGGAGAGGGGTTGTGAAATAGACAAGCCGAGGCATTTAGCTAAAAGTGTGACTGTTGAATGATCTAAGGATTGGGATAATCAAAATACAAAATATAAAAATATAAAAATTAAGAATCAAAAATATTCAACGTTGAAGAACTCCTTATCTGCCTTTCAAACTCTGAAAGACTCTCAAGCCTGTAGTCTTCCAATATCGTATTCTTTACAGGATTAATTGGTACATCTAGCTTTATTTCTCTCGTCCTGCCATATCTACCCTTTGATATAACTATTGAGTTGATTATTCCAAGCATATCCAATTCAGAAATCAAATCGCTAATTCTTCTCTGCGTCAATATGTCTAACCCTACCCGCCTGCACAAACTTTTGTAGATGGAATAAGCTTCGCCAGTTGTGAACTTGTTTATTCCCGATTCTGTCAGTAAAATCATCCCAAAAAGCAAAACCTTGGATTGTGTTGGTAATGTCCTTACTACTTCAATGACGTGGTCAGCCTCGATCTTTTTAACAGCTTTCTTTACGTGTTCAACCGTAATTTTTGTTCCATTTTCTTTTTCAGCAATTTCCGCACTGACTCTCAACAAATCCAAAGCTTTTCTCGCATCTCCATGTTCTTGGGCAGCCAATGCGGCGCAGAGGTCAATAACCCCTTCACCAACAACACCATCGTAAAAAGCCAAATCTGCCCTCTGCTGAAGTATATCCCTTAGCTGTTCAGCATTGTAAGGCGGGAAAACGATCTCTTCCTCGCTCAATGAGCTATTAACTCTGGGATCTAAAAAGTTTCTGAACTTTAAATCATTAGATATCCCAATAATGCTGACTCTCGACCTCTTTAACTCAGAATTTATTCTTGAAAGGTTGTACAACACCTCATCTCCCTTCTTTACTAGTTTGTCTATCTCATCCAGAACAATAATAACCGTTCTGTCCTCTTCATCTATTGCCCTCTTTACCTCCTCATAAACTTGATCTGTGGGCCAACCAGTCATCGGAACGTTTCTTCCAAAAACCTTGGCTATGTTTGCCAAAACTCTATACTGGGTGTCTATAACCTCACAGTTCAAGTAGTGTACATGACACTTCACATCCATTTTAATGCTAACCTCCTCTAACTGCTTGCCTACAAATTTAATTGTGGCTGTTTTGCCAGTGCCAGTCTTTCCGTAAACGAGGATGTTAGATGGTGTCTCGCCCTTTAAGGCTGGAACTAATATGGATGCCAACGCCTCAATCTGCTCATCTCTGTGTGGTAGTTGATTGGGTGTATAGGTGTGTCTTAAAACATCCCTACTTTTAAATATGGATGTTGTCGTCAAGAGTTTGTTGAAGACGTTCATAAATATCATTGTAACAACTCCACCATACTTTAAGAACTTTACCATTTGAACATTTATTTATCTTGAAATAATAACATCCTAAAAAGTTTTATTTTCTAATTTTCTTTATATCTAATTGAATTTATCACAATTTATTATATTCAATGCCCTTCGTTTCCTGTGGAGATTGGCTATAAAAATGTTGAAAGTTGTAGGAAGGTTGGAAGTGATTAAAGGATTGTTACAACAAGTAGAAGTGGAATCAAACGTAAATAAAATCTTTTACTCTTTGAAAATTGTCTTTTAATACTTCTTTTACATCTTCTATGCTTTTATAAGGTCTATTTAGTATTACCTTTGCAACTAGCTTTTTGCTAATCAAATACTCAAGCTGCCAAGGTTCTGCAGAGTTTATATTCAATGGCTCTATTGCCATTATTGAACGCATACCGTAGTCAATCACCCTCGCATCCAAAAACGTGTTTTTCTCGTATTTTCCAATAACACCGACGAGTAAGGGATACGTGGCGAGTTGCCTTGCGTATGTAATTCTTTTGTCATTTACCTCACACCTTAAGTTTACCAGTTTTCTACCAACTGGCACCAACTTTTTAAGCATAGGCTTATCAATCTCTTCCCTAACCCTCTTTTTAAACGATTTGAAATATTTCTTGTGTCTATTTACGTTTTTATATCCAAACTTGTGCATTGGTGTGTTCTCGAAAATCTTTACCTGCCTGATGTTAATTCTTCTTAATAACAATCCAGCATCAAGAATTTCTTTTAAAAACTCAAAATTCTTTTCAAACGTCTTCTTTGTCTCACCTTTTAGCCCAATCACGAAGTTGATGCCGGGCAAAAAATAAGGCAATCCGTTGTAGCCAACGAACCTTCCATACTTGTTAATCGATTCAATCGCAAACCTTACCTCATCAACATTGGCTGCCAAGTTATTTTGTTTTATTACTCTCTCATCTGCACTCTCCAAACCCATAGCAGCGACGTTTCCAGGGGTTTGATGTGTCACTATTGTTTTAATTATCTTCTCGCTCTCTCCGGGATATTCAGCTATCGTTTTTGGATTGATGTTATCTAAATGCAACACCTTGATTTTTGGGCATCTCTTCCAGATTTCTCTATGAAAGCTTTTCATAAACTCTGCATTTGGCTTCGGAACATCGTAACTAAAATCTGCCATATACGTCAAAAAATCTGTTTGTCTTCCTAATCTGAAATGCCTTATGCCAGTATTGTACAAGCTCTCAATCTCATCCAAGACTGCCTTGGGGTTTCTCATTTCTGGCTCTCCATGAATTCTTTCAATGCAGAACGAGCATTTACCCCAATAACATCCCCGATAGCTTTCAATTTCGCAAATGAGATAAGGATATTCTGGATGCTTTTTTACAACTTCACTCCCTAAAATTGCAAACTTGTCTAAGCTGAATTTGGCATCCCGTTTTAGAAATTTGATAAGATACTCAAACAATTTTTCCTCGAATGGAAAATCTACGATTTCATATTCCAAGTATTCCAAATTTTTTCTATCCTTTTTTGTTAATTCCAAGGTTATTGGTCCCACTAAAACCGATTTTTTAAATCGTAAACTGTACAACTCTTTCAAAGATAACGGCTTCCCTCCCAAATACTTGCCCGGGACTGCTATTCCTGCAATAACAACAACCAAATCAAAACTGCTCAACTTATTTTGTATTTCTTTACTCTGCCTGTACAGATCAATTGTAACGTATTCTGCCTCAATCTTTAAGCATTTGAGCATTCCGTAAATGTATCTAGGGTAGGGGGCTACGTAAGGCGGGACACCCAAGCAAGAAGGTTCATCCACATAACCATCCAATATCGCTACCTTCATCCTCTCTGAATCTTAGCATGCCCGCCGATTATTGAACTGCTCAATTCTAAATTCCATATCTCACACTTTTCATCTATTATGCTTCTCCATACCTTTGTCTTTTTCAGTATTACCCCGTTAAATATTACTGAATCGCTTATATCAGAATTCTCTATTTCACAGTTTTTGCCGATGTAGGCAAATGGCCCTATTATTGACCTACCCTTAATCTTCGTGTTGTCTTCGATTACAACAGGCTCAATGACCTTTGCAACCCTATCAATTTCTACATTGCCTATATAACTCTCCATGAAAAATTTGAAAGCTTCAATGTAAGAGTCCGGATTTCCAACATCGTACCAGTTTCCATTTGAGAAACTGAAGCCGTAAACCTCTGTATTTTCGCACAACCAGCTCAAAAAATCTCCTAAGTTGTCGTGTTTTTGATTGATCTTCACGTAGTCTATCAGCATATCAACTGCATATTTGGGAAAAGCGTAAATTCCAATCCCAACTAAGGTCGATGGTGGTTTTTCAGGTTTTTCATAGAATTTCAATATCCTCTGCCCGTCTAATTCAGCAACACCATACCTCTTTGCCAGTTCAACGTCTCCGACATCGTACAATGCAGTAAGCGGTTTTTTCAGTTGTTTGTAGTGTCCATAAAATTCATCTAATGTAAATGAGAAAAGATTGTCTCCAGCTAAAACAAACATCTCATCTTCAATTCCTTTAGCAATCTCAGCCAAAGCTCTAACAGCACCTAATTTCTCCTCCTCTTTTGTTGTCTCTTCAACAATTAATTCGATATCTTTGTCTTCAGCCCACTCTTTGAAGTCATTCTCAAATCGTTTGTTTGTTGAAACGATAATTGGAATGCTAAATTTCTTAACTTTCTCGTAGATATAATCTATTATCTTTTTCTTTCCAATTGGTAGGAGAGGTTTAGCTTTGGTTTTGGTGATTGGCCAAAGCCTTGTAGCGTAACCTCCAGCCATTATTACAGCTTTCATAAAGGTTGGTTTTCTGAAAGTTTAAAAAATGATTGGTTTTGTAGTTAAACTTTAAACGATTTCTTCTTCCATTTCAACTTTAGAATCTACCAATGCCAAATATTCCTTCAACATTCTGGGGAACTTCATCGCATCAACAAACCTTAACCCCATTCTTTCGCTCCACTTTTTTATTCCAGCATCACTGCTCACAACACCAGCCTCAAGCTCCTTAGCTAAAAGTAAAACATCTAAGTCTGGAGTGCTATCCAATATCCCCTGTCTTAAAGCATTTCTGTACTTCTCTCTGAATCTGCTCACCAGATTACCAATTTCAGCCTGTATATCGTCTTTTTCAGTCTTCGAAGTTATCGCAGAACTCTCCCAAATAAACTCTTCAGCAATCCTCCTGCCCTTATTTACCTTCTGTCTCATCGTTAAAACGTATTCATAGAATATTGCTGCAGGAATCTTTACCTCATACCTGTTTGGTGTCTTTTTGACCAACCAGGTGTCGAGCTTGACAAAAATTTCATCCTCGCACTCGTATCTCTTTAAGAAAGACACCAATTCGTTATAAACAGTAGGATATGGAATGTAGCAACTTATATTAAGCTTGAGGCGAGCCTGAGCAATTAAATCCAAAATTTCATGGGCTGACTGGCATAAAGTCTCGTAACCCTCTTTAACCCTCATCCCTGTATCCGTTATTGCAGTTGTATCCAAAACAAACCTCTGTCTCATTTAAATTAATTCTTTTGACAGTTATAAAAATGTTTTTGAGTTAATTCATTTTAGTATTAACAGTGCGGGAGAGGGATTTGAACCCTAGACCAATAAGCAAGGAATTCAAAAAACAGAGATTCAAGAAAGAGATGGAGACAATCAAATGGGAGTTTGAGGCGATTAGAGGTGGTGGGGAAAACTAGCTTTCTACCATTAACTATGTCTTTTTTCTTCAAATCTTAGCATCAATACAGTAATATACTTCTTTAACCAACAGCCATCATGAAATTTAAAGTTGTACTCGAGCAGGGTGAGGATGGTTATTATGTTGTTACTGTTCCTTCTCTTCCTGGATGCATTTCTCAAGGTAAGACTAAAGAAGAGGCATTAGAAAACATAAAAGAAGCTATTGAATTGTATCTGGAAGTTCTACAAGAGAAAGAGCTCAAGAAAATGCAGAAAGCCGAAATTGTGGAAGTGATCGTTTGAAACTACCAAGAGTTTCAGGAGAGGAAGTTATCAAAGTCTTAGTTAAAGCTGGTTGGAGTGTAGAGAGGCAGAGAGGCAGTCATATTGTTTTGTTCAAAAAAGGTACAGGAATTGTGGTTGTACCATTACATAAAGAGCTTGACAGGGGGACTTTAAGAGCAATCATAAAGCAAAGTGGAATGAGTGTTAGCTAAAATGGCTAAGGATCTTGGAGTAGCAAGAGGTCTTTAATTTCTTTTTTAGCTGAATTATTTTCAATAATTTGCTTTAATGTTTGTGTAGTAAGTGATCTAAAGAAAGCTAAATATATTTCGAGATGAAACAACGTCTTTATGCAATTAAAGATACCAGATACGTTGTTAATCAAATTTAAAAAGATAGGAATTAAAGACGGGTTCTATCAAGGTAGAATAGACGATGCAGAATTCAGTATCGAAATATCCAATGAGGGCGATTTTCCAGTGATAATCAAAGACGGTATTATTGAGATCCTAGACGAGGTTGTTAGCAAGGCACATCTGAATGCTGATAAAGAGTATGAGGTAGATTTGGCCCCAGTTGATGATTATTCCAAACGATACAATAAAGATAGATTTGCAATTGTAATTATTTAAGAGGTGGAAGAAATTAAGCTGAGAGTTAGAGAGAATGAGCTTAAGAGGGCTGGATTGAAAGAAGGAGTTTATTTTGTAGAGTTAGACGAGAATATCGAGATTTTGAAAGTGGTAAACAGACAAACAGATATTCCAGTCAGGATATATTCTGGGAACGGATCATATTATGGAGACATCCCCGGCGATATTGTAAACAAAATAAAAATTGAAGATGGTAAAGAACTTGAGATAATCAGCCCAGAGGACTCTAATTGGGGATACATAGCGATGCTCGTCATCTGACTTATACTCCTTACCACTTCTCTAAACCTCTTTCAAATACTCCAAAAAAACTGGTAAAATCAACTCCTTAGCTCTCCAGAGCTCCACACTTACGATATCACCTTCATCACTAAAAAAAACAGCTACATCATCATTTACCATATCTGAATCCACAGGTTTAGCGTCTGAAAACTTGAGATGCAATATGTCTGCTTTTTTATCATATCTAACTTTCATAAGATCTTATAGCTTTGCCAATTCCCTCAAAACAGCATCATTCTCTTTCAAGCTCTCCTCAAAAGCTTTTCTTAACTCTTTTGACATTGATTTTCTTCGTTCCTTCTTGACTTTATGTTGGGTGTGGCCCAGTTCCATATTAAAACCACTTCTACAAACTACTAAAGTTTTTCTGTGTTCTTCTTCAGCCATTCAACAATTTCATCTAACTCTTTCCCATGCATCGCTAAATCCAAGATAAACTCTATTTTTTCCCTATCATTTGCAGAAATCCTATAACCATGTATACGAAGGAATGTATCTGCTGCTTCGAGAGCTGTCCGTTTGTTTCCATCTAAAAATGGATGTCCGCACGTGATACCTCTTAAAATTATGGCAGCTTTCCAGAAAATGGATTTTCTCGTATAGTTTACCTGATCAACGATGAACTCTAACTCACCTCTATTTAGAATTCCTGACTCTCCACCATATCTTTCTATAATCTCCTCATGCATTTCCATTATCTCATCAACTGTTATTCGCTTCTTTGACATTTTTATTGAATTACAATAGCGTAAGAACCATCATCCTTCAACTGGCTCTAGTAAAATTATCTTAACTTTTTTTCCTACCCACGATTTTGGAACATAGACTCTTCCTGAATCTCCGCTTGGTTTTACGACCTTCTCAATTGCTTCGTATCCCATCAATTTAATCTCAAATGGCTTCATTATAGCTATATCATAGCGAAGACTATAAATATTTTATGTTCTAACTATATTATAGCTAAAACATAGTTAGGTGATGAAGATGAGACGCAAAATAAGATATGATGAGTTGATTGAAATGGAGTTTTGGAAGAGTGTAAGACAGAAAGAAAGAGAGGCCAAGCAAAGAAGACAGAATCTTATCAAAAACAGCTTTTGGGTTGGAGTTGGGCAAATACAGGTTAGATTAGCAGCTTTTGTTTAATTTTTTGAGGTGGTAGTATGGGCAAGATCTGGATAATGGACAAGAAGGATTGCGTCAAAGTCGAATTCTACGTTCCAAAGAACTGGTGGGACTTCATCCAAGAATATTTAGAATGGTCGGGACACAAAAGCAAAGAAGAAAGAATGGAAGAAATCCAGCAGGAGATGAGTTGTAGGTTTGGAATGTGGATAAACTTCTCCCTTACCGATGAACCAATGGGTTGGCATCCAAAGAAGGCTAAGTATTTCATCGAAAAATACGATTTAAGGCCGTTGATAGGTGCCAACATCTTTGTTTGT
>QMZC01000035.1 GCA_003662995.1 Archaeoglobales archaeon | reverse complement strand
GAAGATGCCTTCTGGAGCAGGTTGCCTGTAGAGGCGAGGTTAGGTGTTGCATTCAAGCTTTTTGATGAGGTGGTTGGAGAATGAGTAGGGTTTATAAGGTCAAAAATTTCAGGACTATACAGAATATATAAGTGAGTATAAAGTATATAAAAGTAAAAGGTGTTAATAAAGGATTTGCGGTTGATTTTGTAATTTTGTACATGACAAACTTTGGCAGGATAAACACGGGCAACAAAACCTTTAAATTTTTGCAACTTAATTGGCTTCATGGCTCTTGGCTTCGTTTTGATAAAAGTGGCTCCAAGGAGAGAGAGGGAAGTCTACAGTAAATTAGCCTCATTAGAAGAGGTAGAAGAACTCTACCCATTGTTCGGAGAATATGATTTAATAGCAAAAGTCGTTGTTAAAGATTTTGAAGAGTTAAGTGAGGTTGTTGTCAAAAAAATTAGAGCATTAGATGGTGTTTTGGAAACGAAAACGTTAACTGGAGCTAAGTTTTAAATTGGGAATATGACTGAAATAAAAGGGTTGCAAATAATCGCAAGGAATGAAATTGGGGTTTTGAGGGACATCACGTCAGTTGTTGCAAAATACAACGGAAACATAACTTATGCCCAAACGTTTATAATAAAGTATGGAGAATACAAAGATAATTCCCTAATATATCTGGAAATTGAGGGTGGAAATTTTAACTTGATGGTTGAGGAAATTAGAAAACTGGAAAGTGTGATAGAAATTGAAGAAGAAATTCCATTTGAGCGTGTTTTTGGTAAAAGAGTGATAATATTAGGTGGCGGAGCTTTGGTTTCTCAGGTTGCCCTTGGTGCTATAAGTGAGGCTGATAGGCACAACCTTAGAGGAGAGAAAATTAGTGTTGACACTATGCCGATTGTTGGTGAGGATGAGCTTGCCAAAGCTGTCAAGGCTGTTGCAAGACTGCATAGAGCTGAAATCTTGGTTTTAGCTGGTGGTTTAATGGGGGGGAAGATTGCTGAAGAAGTGAAGAAGTTGAGGAGGAGTGGTATTCCCGTTGTATCATTAAACATGTTTGGAAAAGTGCCAGCAGTCTCAGATGTCGTTGTTAGCGACCCAGTAATGGCTGGAACGGTTTCAGTGATGCACATATCAAAAATGGCGAAGTTTGATTTGAAGAGGGTTAAGGGTAAAAAAATTTAGTCAATCTTTATCGTTTTCTTTACTGCCTTTTCCGTCTTTGGCAAAGTCACTTCCAAGACTCCGTTGTTGTAGCTTGCTTTAACCCTTTCTACATCAACTTCCGTTGGTAATGCTATCTTTCTATAAACCTCCCCGTAGCTTCTTTCCTGTCTTATGTAATCTCTTCCTTTCTCCTCAACTTCTTCTCTCCTCTCAGCCCTTATAACCAAGCTACCATCTTCAATGTACAGGTTTATGTCCTCTTTTTTGAAGCCTGGTAGGTCGGCAATAACCCTTATTGCATCTCCTTCATCAATTACATCAACCGCAAACGCTCTCTCAGTTGTTAAAACGCCAGAACCTAGCCTAAACCTGTCAAACTCCTCAAAAAGCCTGTTCATTCTTTCCTGCATTCTTCTCATCTCCTCAAACAGATCGAACACGTTATCACCTCCCTAACCATTTATTCCTTACTTTTTCTTCTTAACTTAAAGTTAGTAAAAGTAATATTTAAATTTTTCGATTTTTAAATGATTCATGAGATGGAAACAGGTTTAAATCTCATTAAACTTATTTCTTTCATTGATGCTGGCATCATAGACTCACAACAGATCGCATACAAATTCAAACAGAGATTAACTACCTAAAGGAAGTGCTAAGAGAGTTAAAATACAAGTGTGAATCAGAGAAAAGGGAATATCCTTTAGAGTATGAGCCTAAGAGAGTTGGAGAAAAAAGAAATAATATAGTTTGTTATTTGGTGCTTAACAGGAAATCATCATTGTGATACTTGATTTTCCCACAGACCATCCATTTCCCGTGAAATCAAATAATATACTATGATAGGTGTTGGGTTCGAAAGTCTTCCATACTAAGTCAATGACAAGCCATTCTTTATCTCCAGGTAAGATAGGATGTTTACAATTCGTGGTGTATTCAAAATTTTCTTTATTACCATCAATATCTACTCTGACAGTTGCTGCACCCGTTGTAAGAGTGATGTATACTGGACAGTCACCGATATTTTCAACTAATACATTAAAACCAGTTACGGCACACTTACCGAGGAATTTACCAGTTATAGGCACTACTTGTAATATTTTTAATTTGCTTCCCTCCAGATTTAATATCTTTGTATCCAGAACAGAAGAACCTTTACTCATTTCATATTGTAATGGTCCTTTAGCTACCATCTCCCCGTAACACAGGATAATACGATACGTTCCTGGTTTAACGTTTTGTGAGAAAACAGGAGCAAAATGTAAAATTGCTGTAGACTCGGTACTCTCATTAAATACTTTCCAATCGATTATGTGATCCGAAGCTAAAATCAAGGTAACGGGGTATCTATTAGCTTTAAAATCAACTTTAACTGCTGCATGCCAATTATCGTCAAGTATTTTGTATTTTATTATTTTACCACTGGGTTTTGGGCTAAATGGCTCTGCACAACCCAAAAAGGAAAGTGATAGGAGTAAGCAGAGAACTAAAATTCCAAGCTTTTTAGTTGACGTCTTTTCAATCATACTCTCTCATCTCTGAATTCGTTAGTTATCTCTTAGCTTGTTATATAGTGCTAATGCACTAATCACACCTATGATACAAACCATTGCCGTAAATCCAGGAGTTCCAGGCAGTACCTTAAGTTCAGCCATATCTTTTGCAACCATGCTTTCTGCCTTAACCTCTAAAGTTACATTGTAAGTTAGTGGTGGTATATTTGATGGTAATTCAAATGGTATATTGACATTAATTGGTGGATTCGAAGATGGGGTCACTGAAGGTATCTCATATCTTTTTTCTAATCCAGCAGTAGATATAACTACTGAAATTTTCATTTCTCCTCTCCATTCTGGCGGACTCCAATTAAGTGTAATATTAAAGTTAGTAGTTTCACCTGGTTTTACCTCAGCTTTTTTCGGTTCGATTGAGACTTTAAGATTTTCAAGTCTTTTTTTAGGTAGTGTAGGTTGCGTAGTTGGTGTTTGCAACTCGGTTGGAACTAATGTCGGCGTTGTTGGAGTAGGGTAAGGAGTATAGGCAGGGGTAATTGTAGGTGTAGGAGGGGGTGTAGTTATAGATGTGGGAGTTGAAATAGGTGCTAGTCTAACATAAGTTGCAACGATCTCACCATACTGTAATATGTGCCCCTCAATAGCCCTCTCTAATTCTTTTTTAGTAGATCCTGCCTTCAAATCGAGAAATGTATCCAGTGCATAAACCTTAAAAAAGTACCTGTGTATCTCTCCTAATGGCGGACATGGCCCATTATAGCCAACCCTTCCAAAATCGTTTTTACCCTGAACTGCCTTTATTGGATTTGTTAATTCACTTTCGTTGGGAATTCCTTCGGGGATTATGTTAGTAGGTTCAATGTTCCAAATTATCCAGTGATTGAACGTTCCGAGAGGCGCATCAGGGTCATCAACTATTATTGCCAACGATTTTACGTCACTCCTTAATCCATAAATCTCTATTTTTGGTGAAACATCTTCACCATCACAAGTGTATTTTTTTGGAAATTGACTAAATTCAAGTTTTACATCAAGTTTTGTGATAACAGTTATTAACTCAAGAGAGTTTGGTGTATATTTATCATAATTTAGCAGAAATCCCATTATTTCGTTTGATCCTACATATATCTCATAATCTCCATCTTGCTTTACCGCTATTGTTGGGATTGCATACAATTCTATGCTTTTCGAGACTTCTAAGCATTCAGTATTCATCTCTTTCACATTACAAAAAACGATGTTTAGCTTTTTTGTTGCATCCTCTATGTATGGCTTTACATTTTCACAAGCTGGACAAGTAGGTTTGTAGTAGTAGAAGATTTTAAAATTAGGTTTTGTTAGAGTAAACTTTGTTTCACCTCCAGTTATATCTTTAAGTATAACATTAAATTGTCCTCTATATAGGTTACTCATTGGGACTGTTACATCTTTCACAGCAAAATCAGTAAATTTGGTGTAATATACTAACTCATTAGTATATTTGTCCCTAATCTCAAATTTGTAGTAATGATCTGGATTATCCACTGTTACCCTAATCGTGAGGCTATTACTAGGGAAATAGTTGTATTTAATTAGATAACCTTGCTCATTTACCACAAAACCATTTGAATTTAAGAAAACCACAGTAACTCCATCTTGGGTGCAGGTTACATCACTTCCGCCAACCTCAAAGCACGTTGCTGTTTTATATTTTTCAGCATTAGCAGGCAATATAAATAGTGGAATTGTTATTAAGACTGCTAGTATAGAAATCCAGATAAATCTCCTTGTTGCTTTCCACTTTCCAAACTCTATTAATTTTGTTCCGTAGCATTCAACATTTTTTGATCCACAGCGAGGACATCTTACCTTGCTGGACATAATTCCCACCATTTTTCTAAATACTTCACTCAAAACCTAGTTTTTTAATATTTTTCCAGGAAGGCTTGAATCGTATTTCTCCTTTGTTCTTTCATAATCTTTAATTGTCGTTTCAGTTTTGTTAAGTGCTTTTTCGATCTCTTTGACCATCATCCAAATTTCAAATTTCTTTTCTTCTTCTCCTTCCTTTTTAGCTCTTTCTTTTAAACTATTGATTGCTTCAAGAAGTATCTCTCGGAATTTATAGATATCTACAATTGCTACAGCTTCGGGAAGCAATCTCCCGTCTATAATGTTATCTGGAGTATTTGCTGGAATGTGATAGTACAAACACAACCATTTAACTTCTTCGGACATTTTATTCACCATACTAAATTGTTGTGAACACTACAATATATAGAATTATCCCTTATAAATTTTTTGATTTGTTGTATCCACTATAATGAGTGAGTTGTTAAAAAGCGATCAAAAGAAAATAGAACTTTTAAAAATACTGGCTGATGGGAAGGTTTATACTTATTACCACCTCTCTAAGATCGCCAAAACAAATTATGAGACTGTTAAAAAGAATTTAAGCTTTTTAGAACTTCTAAATCTTGTTGAAGTTATAAAAGTGGATAGAGAGGAAAGTGCATCAGGTGCCGCATCTTATAGAGTTAAAATAACAGAGAAGGGATTAGAATTTGTAGAAAGCTTAAAATAATGATGCTTGAATTTCAGAATATGTTTTTTAGAGAAAAAGAAGACGACAAGATAATTTGGTTCATTGTAATGAATAAATCAATTAGAGTGTGATAATTGGAATATATAAATCTATATATTTTCTAAAATATGAAATAAAAACAATTTTTGAGTGTATGCTGGCTACGTCTAATTTTACCACACAACACAAATGCTCATGCTATCCACATATACTACCAAATATATTTATAAAAATATATTAATATATCTTTATTGGTTATACCTACTTTAAAATAGAAAGTAAAGTAACAAACTTAAGAAAAAAATTAAAATACGAGCTTAACTCCACTTCCTACGGGCATCAATTTTTCCTTTGCCCTCTTTGCTATCTCACCGTGGATTACAGCTCCTGAACAGTGTGTTGGTGATAAAACATTAGCCATTTTTACGAGCTCATCAGCCGTCTTTTCTATTCTTTCGGGTGGAGAGAATATCAAATGAAACCCTCCAACAACAGCATGTAAGTCTCCCATGACTTCTTTAGCCCTTATTGCTGTGTTCACAACGCCTGAATGTGCGCATCCTGTAATAACAACTCCACCACTCTTTGTTTTTGCAAAAATAGCCATGTCATCGAGCATGGGGTCATTAACGTACCTACCCTCCTCAAGCTTGAAAGTTTCGGGGCTTTTTTCAAAGCTAACCCTCGGTATTTCACCGCTGACAGCAACACCGTCCATCAGCTTCAGCATATCCCTTATGAAGTAGAACCTTGCTCCCTTCTCTTCAAGTTGTGTTCTCGAGAAGGGTAAGCTTCCATCTATCAGCCTATTCCGCACCCAGAGAAAACTTGGTTCGAAAAGGTCTGGATGTGCAATTATTGGGGCTTTTGTATGCTCCAAAACCTTAAGTAATCCACCAGTGTGGTCGAAGTGGCGATGACTCAGAACTATGTAGTTTATTTCATCCCAACCAATCTTGGCAAGCTCAACGTTGTGCTCTATAACCTCTCCACATCCTGTATCAAGCAAAATCCCCAATTCATCATCTCCAACAGCTTTTATAAATGCTGAAAATCCGTATTCTCCTAAGAATTTACCGGGTCTTAAGACGTTGTTGTCTGCAAGCACGGTAATCTCAACTCTTTTCAGTTCACCAAAAGTCATGATTGTTTTTGAACTTTAAATGTAATAAGCATTTCGGAATGAGTTTCGATTGTTAATAATCCATTAACTTCTCAATTACAGGATTTACTACGTCGTCTTGTTTTAATGCAATAACTGCTAACCTGCACACTTCACACCGTTTGGAATGACTTACAACCGAAATCAGATCTCTTTTTTTTAGGCTACACTCAGGATTTTCACCACAGAGATGAAGGAAGTACAAAAAGGGCTTTATTGCTCGCGATAGAGCCTCATAATAAACACAGGGTAATCTCGATTTCTCGATTAGATAGTTTTTGATGTCAAAATTGTTTAAAAACCCATCTAGGAGTTCAAAAAACACGTTTAAAAAAATTTTGTCAAGTTTAATTAAATTGTAACCCAATTCTGTCAACTTAACACCATTACTTGTTTCAATCAGATTCAGTTCGGCAAATTCAGAAAGCTTTTCTTCAAGTTCCTCTTTATCCATTTTTAGGTAAAGGTGAGAATTGGATAGCTCATCAACCACACTGAAATAAAATAGGATTCTCCTCTCAAATGGATTTTGTAGAATGTCTATGAATCTCATTGACTTAATTGAATTGCCCGACTAAAATTAATTACTAATTGAAGAGGGTGAAAATTTTATATACCTTCGTATGAGAGAGGGTGGAAAAGATTATGGAGGATGATGTAAATGGCTAAGGAGAAGGAACACATCAATATTGCCATGATTGGGCATGTGGACCATGGGAAGAGCACTTTAATTGGTAGATTGCTGTATGAGGCTGGAGAAATACCAGAGCATATAATTGAGAAATACAGAAAGGAGGCTCAGGAGAAAGGTAAAGCAACGTTTGAGTTTGCATGGGTCATGGACAAGCTCAAGGAGGAGAGGGAGAGAGGTATTACTATTGACGTCGCTCACAGAAAGTTTGAGACTGATAAGTATTACATAACCATCGTTGATTGCCCAGGACACAGAGACTTCATCAAGAACATGATTACTGGTGCAAGTCAAGCTGATGCAGCAATTCTTGTTGTGGATGTAGCTGAAGGTGTCCAAGCTCAGACAAAGGAGCATGTATTCCTTTCAAGGACTCTCGGCATCAACCAGATGATTGTAGCAATGAACAAGATGGATAAGGTAGATTACAACCAAAAGAGGTACGAAGAAGTCAAAAAGGAAGTTGAAAAGCTTTTAAAGATGGTTGGCTACAAGGTTGAGGAAATTCCGTTCATCCCGACTTCTGCTTATTACGGTGACAACGTATTGAAGAGGAGTGAAAGAACACCATGGTATAAAGGACCGACCTTCTTTGAAGCGTTCAACCTATTCAAACCACCAGAGAAGCCAATTGATAAACCTCTAAGAATTCCAATTCAGGACGTTTATTCAATCAGCGGTGTTGGTACGGTTCCAGTTGGTAGAGTTGAGACTGGAGTGCTAAAGCCTGGCGACAAGGTAATATTTGAGCCTCCTGGAGTCACTGGAGAAGTTAAGAGCATTGAGATGCACCACGAACCAATATCACAGGCAATTCCTGGAGACAACATTGGATTTAACGTTAGAGGTGTTAGCAAGAAAGATATAAGGAGAGGAGATGTCGCAGGGCATACTGACAACCCACCAACTGTCGTTAGGGACTTTACAGCACAATTGGTTGTTCTACAACATCCTACAGCGATAACTATCGGCTATACACCTGTTGTCCATGCACACACCGCCCAAGTAGCATGCAGATTCGTTGAATTGCAGAAAAAGATCGATCCAAGAACTGGACAGGCCAAGGAAGAAAACCCGCAGTTCCTCAAGACCGGTGATGCTGCAATTGTGAAACTTGAGCCAACGAGACCAATGGTAATTGAGAAGGTTAAGGAGATTCCACCACTCGGCAGATTTGCTATAAGAGACATGGGTATGACTGTTGGAGCTGGAATGGTCCTAGACTTGACTCCAAGAAAATAAATTTTTAATTTTTATTTTGTTATGTTAATAACAAGGTGTAAGCATGCCAATTAAGGGATACAAGGCAAGAATTAGGCTTTCCGGTTTGAATCCCAAGGATTTGGATAGGATCTGCAATCAGATAAGGGAGATTGCAAATAAGACCGGTGTGGAGATGAGCGGCCCAGTGCCACTACCAACGAAGAGACTCGTTGTGCCGATAAGGAAGTCACCGGATGGCGAAGGAAGTGAGACGTGGGATCACTGGGAGATGAGAGTGCATAAGAGGCTGATAGACATTGCAGCAGATGAGAGAGCCCTGAGGCAGATAATGAGAATTCAGGTGCCGAAGGACGTAAATATTGAGATTGTTTTAGAGAGCTGAAAATTTAGACTGTTTAATTTTTAAAGATTTCTGTTAATTGTTACTTTCATGATTTTTTATCCAATGACCCAAAATCGCAAATTTTATATCGAAATGTATGATTAAACATAACGATGATTGTATGAGAGCGGGAATTATAATCTTACTTTGCGTTTTACTGATTGGATGCGTGGAGAACACTGTAGAGAGACAGGAAGAAGCAATACTGACGATTTTCAACGCCGGATCATTGACAGTACCACTCGAAGAAGTCAACAAAGAGTTCAAGGAGTACGTAGGGGATAGATACGATGTTAATATAAAGACTGAGGCGAGTGGAAGTGTTAAAGCGGTGAGAAAGATAACCGATTTGGAAATGAAGGCGGATATTTTAGCAGTAGCGGATTATACGCTATTACCAAAGTTTGTCTATCCCAAATATGCCGATTTTTACGTTTTGTTTGCAACCAATGAGCTCGTCTTGTGTTACACAAACAGCAGCAAGCATGCTGATGAGGTCAATTCAAATAACTGGTATGAAATCTTGGCAAGAGATGAGGTCAGATTTGGTTTTTCCAACCCGAATATTGACCCCTGTGGATACAGAACTGTCATGGCGATGAAACTTGCTGACCTAACTTACAATAAATCCATCTTTGAAAGGCTTATAGTCAATCACACTAACATAAAGAGTGAAGGAAACAGGATAATAACACCGAAAGTTGTTGAGGGTGATGGTAAAGTTGTGATTAGGGACAAGAGTGTTGACCTGCTGGCATTGCTTGAAAGCAATTCAATTGACTACGCTTTCGAATACAAAAGTGTGGCTTTACAGCATGGACTAAAATTTGTTGAATTACCAGATGAGATTAACTTAAAGAATTTCGGTCTTAAAGATTGGTATGCGCAGACAAGCATAACGGTCTGGAAAAAGGAGAACGAAAAGATTGTGCAAAAGGAAATAAAGGCTATGCCAATAATTTATGGTGTTACGGTGTTAAAGGATGCACCCAACAAGAAGGTTGCGTTGGAGTACCTAAGGTTTTTGCTGAACGAGAAGGGAAGGGAGATATTCGCTAAAAATCATCAGGAGTTCCTAAAAACACCGATAGGTTATGGAAATATTCCAAGTGAAATTAAAGGCTTGGTTAGGTCACCATGAGACGAAAGGACTATTTTGATGCCTTTTTTGCACTACTTGGTTCTTTTTTAATTATTTACATAGTCCTACCGATAGCCTTAACCTTTACTAAACAAGCAGAAGAACTTAATTTGTTTTTTGAGACTATTCAAGATGCTGTTGTTTTGGATGCTCTGAAAAACTCACTCCTAACTTCAACTGCAACAGCCATTGTATCACTTTTTTTTGGCATACCTCTGGGCTACGTTTTGGCTAGGAAGGAGTTTAAAAACAAGAGTTTGATACAGGGAATAATAGACGTGCCGATTGTAATTCCACATTCAGTTGTTGGAATCATTCTGCTAACAACCTTCCCAAACAAAATACTTGACAGCTACCTCGGAATTGTTATGGCTATGCTTTTTGTCTCTTCACCCTTCACTATAAACTCTGCGAGAGATGGATTTTTGGCTGTTGATGATAGATTAGAGCAAGTAGCGAGGAGTTTGGGGGCAACAAAGCTTAAAACCTTCCTCACAATAAGTTTGCCACTGGCATTACCATCTATTTTCAGTGGTGCAATCATGACATGGGCAAGGGCGATGAGCGAGGTTGGCGCCATTTTGATAATAGCTTACTACCCAAAAACTGCCCAGATTCTCGTTCTTGAGTATTTTGAGAACTTCGGCTTAAAAGCTTCAATGCCAATTTCAGTACTGTTGATAGCGATAAGCCTAACTTTATTCGCATTCCTGCGATGGGTGGTCGGACGTGCTAAGGGTTGACGGAGTTACCAAAACTTGGAAGGAATTTAAGATAGAAAAAGTATCATTTGAAGTCAAGAGAGGTGAGTATTTTATTGTTTTAGGTCCGAGCGGTGCTGGAAAAACTTTACTGCTCGAGTTAATCGCAGGAATACACTTTCCAGACGGGGGAAGAATATTAATGGATGGAAGAGGTGTCACACATCTACCACCGGAAAAACGAAAACTATCGTACATTCCACAGGAAATAGCTCTCTTTCCACATATGAAGGTTTACGACAACATTGCCTATGGATTGAAGACTAAAAAAATTCCTAAAGAAGAAATAAAAACGAAAGTTAAAGAGATAGCCGAAATACTTGAGATCTCCCATCTTTTACACAGAAAACCAAAAACTTTGAGTGGAGGTGAGCAGCAAAGGGTAGCAATTGCAAGGGCTCTGATTGTTGAACCAAATCTCATCTTACTGGATGAACCCTTTGCCAATCTGGATGTGCATGTTAAATCCAAGCTACTTCGAGAAATGAGGGTTTGGAGGAAAAAATTTAACTTTACGGCTTTACATGTAACTCACTCTTTTGAGGAGGCTTTGAGCTTGGGAGACAGGGTTGGAGTTATGCTTAACGGAAAATTGGTTCAAACTGGAGAGGTTAAGCAGGTTTTCATGAATCCAAAAAATGAAAAAATAGCGAGATTTCTGGGATTTGAGAACATATTCGAGGGTTGTGTGAGGGGTGACAGGTTTGTTGTGGATGGAATTTCGATGAAGATAACTGGAAAGCCAAAAGCAAAGGTAGGTGTGAGGCCAGATAGCATTGTTGTGTCAACGAATATTCCAGACATGGACAACGTTTTTAGAGGTAGAGTTATAGCGTTTGAGGATTTGGGAGCTTTGGTTAGGCTAACTGTTAAGGTGAACAATGTTGAGTTTAAAGCATTCATCACGCATACGTCTTTCTTAGAGATGGAAATAAAAGAAGGGCAAGAAGTTTTTATTGGATTTAAGAGTTCGTCGGTTTACTGCTTTGATTGATTATGGATTTAGCTACCATAATCAGCTTTTGTTTGCTTAAGCAATCACTCATAACTTCAAACACTACGCTGTTTAGCTTGAATCTAACTTCACGACCTAATTCCCACTCTCTATACAATGCCTGAACGCCTGAAATATCAATTCTCTCTCCTTTTACTATTTCGTATATTGGGACTGGGCTCTCAAACACAAACAGGAGACACTTTCCCCGATACAATAGAACTACAGCGTTTTTATCCCTCTGTTCAATAACATTAACCCCCTTAAGCTTGCATCCAGCAGTATAACTTGGCTCAACTATCGTGAAATTTACCTTTTTCTGAGCATCCTCGATTTTTTGGAAGTAAAAACTGCGCATGAATTCTTTGACTTTTGGTGGTGTGACGTTAAAAATTGAATCGTTGAATTCCCTGAACTTCAAATCTTTGTATTCCGTTACGTACGTTAGATTTAGCTCATCCAATTCGTATTTGGATTCAACTTTTAAAGGCATTAGCGTTTTCTTATCAATCCAAACTGTCTTTGATTTGATTGGGTAGTTGATCCTGCTCGTAGCGTTTATTATATAGTAATTGGGTGTTGTTCTCAGATTTAAGTCGTAATTGTTTAACAAATCCAAGAATATTTTTGTGAATTCCCCTTTTGGTTTTTCATCGGACTTTGAAAAGTCGTTTATTATCAGGTGTTTGGTGGCATTCCAGTAAATCCACATCACCGAGCCATTGGATACAACAATTTTTTCTTCATCTTCAATCTTAAACTTGTTGCTTCCTTTAAATGCTCCATGTCCAATCTTTTGCTTAACTCCTTGATTTTCGAAGTTCTCATCTTTAGGCAGGATGTAACTAAGGATTGTCACTTCGTAGCTTGTGGAATTGCACTTCTCCAAAGCATCTTTTAAAACATCTTCTGCTGTTATTTCATACCTTTTGTATTCGATGCAGCCTGAAATCAGTGTGATGACCAACAGTAAAGCCATTAGCCATGGAAGTTTCATATTAACCGTATTGTTAAGTTTATAAAAATATTTTTGTTTTGTCTAAAAGTTGATAAAGGTGGACAAAACAGATATAATTGATGCTATTCAAATTTCTAAAAATGAAGTGTAAGATGTGTGGTGACAAAGCTTATTCAAAATCCATTCCTCTCTGCCCACAATGTGCGAAGAGAGAGGAGGCTTTGGCTTACTTGCCCGAAATTCACGATGGATTGGATAAGATAATGAAAGAATCGAGATTTAAATGTAAGCTTTGCTCCAATGAGTGCGGGTTGAGTGATAACGATATCTCGCTTTGTAGGTTAAAAAGCGTTAAAGATGGTAGGATGTTCTCCCTAACAACCTCAAGAAAAGCTGTTATGAGCTACTATGAAGATGCTTTGCCAACAAACTGCTGTAACGCTTGGTTTTGTGATGGAAGCAAACTGCAAGGCACAAATTTAGCGGTTTTTTACTACGGATGTAATTTCGATTGTTTGTACTGCCAAAATTGGACACATAAAAAAGTTAGACATGGAAGGATTGTAAAATTGGACGAAGTTGTCAAATATGCAATGAAAGACAGAATTAGGTGTATATGCCACTTTGGCGGCTCACCAGAACCTCAAATGGCTTTCGCAATTAAATTTAGTAAGGAAGTTTTGAAGGAAAGGGATATAATGATTTGTTGGGAGTGGAATGGGGCTGGGAGGCAAAGTTTGGCTTTAAAAGCAGCAAAACTTAGCTATGAAAGCAATGGAACGGTAAAGTTTGATTTAAAAGCTTGGAACAACAATTTACACAAAATTCTGACTGGAAGGGGCAATGAGCAAACATTGAAAAATTTTGAAAAGATATATGAGCATTACAACGTTGTATCTGCAACAACGCTGTTAGTCCCATACTACGTTGACAAAGAAGAAGTTGAAGGAATAGCCAGATTTATAGCTGAATTGGATAACACGATACCCTACAGCCTATTAATTTTCCACCCAGATTACAGATTGAACGACATGCCAGTAACACCAAAGCAGCAAGTGATGGAGTGTTATGAGGTGGCAAAGAAACATTTAAAGAACGTGAACATAGGAAACTTACATTTGTTGGGGTGGTAGTATGGATTCGTTGTTTGAAAGAAAGCTTAAAAATGTAATAAGGCAGATTGATGAAAATAAGGATTTATTGATTGAAAAAAACGAGGAATTCTACAAAGGGTTGCTTTACGGCTATTATTGGGCGTTCATAGAGCTTTTTTATTCAAGAACTCCGAACAATGAGGAAATAGAAGACATCATTAAGTTTTTCAAAAATAAGAAAAATGAACTGAAGGTTTGATTGATTTTGATTGATTAATATTTTTATATCTACTGCTTATTTTGTTCATTATTGCACAATAACTCTATCATTTCTTACAACCACTTTTCTTATCTCCCCTTATTGTTTTTGCTACCTTTTCTTGAAGCTGAGTTCTCAAATGTTTAATGTCGTTCCTAATAATTATTTCAAATTCTGGTCTATTTCCAACCAAAACTGGCTGGTTAATATTTAGTTTCTTTTTTACAACGTCTAAAAGTTCAATGTCTATTTCATAACCTACAGCTTTTCTTCCCAATTCAATGGCCACTTTTAATGTGGTACCTGAACCCATGAATGGGTCTAAAATAGTCTCTCCTTTGTAAGAATATAATTTTATTAGTCTGTAAGGTATTTCTTCTGGAAATGCGGCTATTCCCTTCTCTAACCTATTGTTAATTGGCAAAACATTTGTGATTTGCCATTGAGATACCATTTCTCCTTTTGATATTCCTGAATGTCAATTTTTGATTCTTCCTTTAATTCCCTCGGAATTTTTTATAATCAAATTCTCCATTTTGGAATATTAAAATAGACTCTTGAAGATTGTCTGGGTAGTAATACATAGGGTATGGATGTTGCAGTAAGACACCACTTCTCCTACTTATTCTAATGTAACCCTCAGGCTTAACCCAGACAATTCTTTCTCTATACTTGAAACCTTCTTCTATGAAGATTTTAGTAATGTCTGCAACAATTGGATATTTCTTTCCTTTAATTAAAGTATCATCAACAACAAAAGCTGCTATCCTTCCCGCATCTAACACACGCTTTAGTTCTCTTGCTACATTTCTTATTAGTGTTAAAAATTCATCATAACTCGCAAATAAATCTGGATAGTCAAAGGGAGCATTAAAATATGGTGGGGATGTAACAACCAAATGAATGCTATTATCCTTTAGCTCTTTCATGTTCTGGGCATCACCAAATATTATCATGTTTTTCATGTTTCTCATCTCTACATCATAATTACGTCCAAAATTAAAGTATTTCCATATTCTTTATTTTTGATTTTCATTTTTCCAATGATACAGGAACATCAAGACTAAAGAGTTATATTGTGCCAAGCCCACATAATGTGAATGCTCTGGGTTGAAAAGTATAGACCAAAGACACTCAAGGATGTTGTTGGGGAGAAAAAGGTAGTTGAGAAGGTCATCGCTTGGGCAAAGGGCTGGAATGCCAATAAAAAGCCGTTATTGTTAGCTGGTCCACCGGGGACTGGAAAGACCTCCTTAGCCTTGGCTTTAGCCAATACACTTGGCTGGGAGGCTGTCGAATTAAATGCGAGTGACCAAAGGAACTGGCAAATAATACAGAGAATAGTGGGTGAGGGAGCTTTTAATGAAACCATTAGCGATGAAGGCGAATTTTTGTCGAGTGGTGAGGGAAAATTAAAGCTCATAATTCTGGATGAAGTCGATAACATACACAAGAAGGAGGATGCTGGTGGAGAGGGAGCATTAATAAGACTGATAAAAAGAAAGCCGAAACAACCACTGATTTTAATAGCAAATGAACCCTATAATTTGTCTGCTGAGCTTAGAAACCTTTGTGAAATGATTGTTTTTAAGCGTTTAAACGTTAGGCAGGTTGTGAAAGTTTTGGAAAGAATTTGCACTGCAGAAAACATCAAAGCTGACAGAAGGGTTTTGGAGGCTATAGCCAAAAACGCTGGTGGGGATTTGAGGGCAGCAATTAATGACCTACAAGCTATTGCTGAAGGCAGGAATGAGTTGAGGTTGAACGATGTGGTGATTGCAAAAAGAACACAAGACACTGATGTTTTTAAGGTGATGCAGAAGATATTCAAGAGTTACAATCCTGCTGTGTACAACGAGGCGATGCTGTTGGATGAGTCGCCTGAAGACTTCATTGACTGGATTGATGAAAATCTGCCTTTAGAGTATGATGGAAATGATTTGTTTAAGGGTTATCTGGTTTTATCTAGGGCAGATATGTTCTTAGGCAGAGTAAGGAAAAGGCAGTTCTATAGATTATGGAAGTATGCGAGCTACTTGGTGACTGTAGGTGTTCAACAAGTCAAGTCTGAAAAGAAGGGGGGCTGGACGAGGTATAGAAGGCCTTCAAGATGGCAGATGCTGTTTTACACGAGGAGCAAGAGGGAGAAGTTGAAGAAGGTTTTAGCAAAAATATCGAAGTATTCACATTTATCAACGAAAAAGGCTTTAGCTGAGATGTTTTTTACGGTTAGGTTTTTGTTGGTGAATGAAGAAATTGAAAAGGCTGCTAAGATTGCTGCATTTTACGATTTTAGCGTTGAAGATTTGAACTTTTTAGTTGGTGAGGAAAGAGCAAAAGATTTGGTGGATTTTATCGAAAAACACGGCTTGCATAGGGTTGATGAGAGTGTTGATACTGTTAATGCGTTTGGCAGCTTTGAGGGTCCGATTAGATCAGATATTGCATTGGAAGTTACAAGAGTTAAATCGGAAATTGAAGATGAATTCGAAGATAAAATTGAAGAAGCGAAGATGAAAGAAAATGAAAAGGAGAAAGCGGTGGAAAGAAGAAAGAAAAAGAGAAGGAAATCCAAGGAATCTAAGGACCTAACGCTCGACTTCTTCTCTTAAATTTCTTAACTTAAAATGAGGGCTAAACTTACCTACGAAAGAGGAACGATAAGGATTGAAGGTGATGCTCACGTTCCGTTGGCAAAGTTTGATTCCCGCTCAAAATGTTACAGGGCTTTAGCATACAAATACAGAGACATAATAGATTACTTGGAAAATTCAAACGTAGAACACATAGACAACGTTCTTGATTTGATTCCAACTCCAATTTTCAATGCTGAGATTGAGCTTAGAGACTATCAACAACAAGCCGTCGATAGATGGATGGAGGGCAAGAAGGGCTGTATTGTTTTGCCAACAGGTTCGGGAAAAACGTATGTAGCATTGGAAATCATCAAAGTTTTATCTGTTCCAACATTGGTTGTTGTGCCAACACTCGATTTGCTTGATCAGTGGAAAGACAAGCTTTCAATTTTTGGAGACTGGGTTGGGGAATTTTCTGGCAGAATCAAAGAAATTAAGCCAATAACTGTCGCTACTTATGATTCGGCTTATCTAAACGCTGAGATATTGGGTAACAGATTTCTTCTGCTAATTTTCGATGAAGTCCATCACTTGCCTTCAGAATCCTACAAACAGATTGCTGAAATGAACGCTGCTTTGTACCGCTTAGGATTGACAGCAACGTTTGAAAGGGAAGATGGACTGCATAAATTGTTACCAGAGTTAGTAGGGGGTAAAGTTTTTGAGCTAAAGCCTGAAAATCTGGCTGGCAAACATTTGGCAAACTACACCATAAAGAAAATATACGTTCCGCTAACCGAAGATGAGAAGAGGAAGTATGATGAGAAGGCAAGGGTCTTTAAGGATTACATTAAAAAAAGGAAAATTGTTGTAAAGAGCATTGAAGACTTTAACAAAATTGTAATGGCTACAGGATACGACACTAAAGCTTATGAGGCTTTGAGAGCTTGGGATGAAGCGAGAAAGATAGCTTTCAATTCAAAAAACAAGATTTTAAAGCTTAGGGAGTTGCTTGAAAGACACAGAGGTGAAAAGATAATAATATTTACGTGGCACAACGAATTAGTGTATAAAATTTCAAAGCTGTTTTTCATTCCAGCAATAACCTATCGAACACCAAAGGACGAGAGGGTTGCAATACTTGATGGGTTTAGAAAGAGCAAGTTTAAGGCAATAGTTAGCAGTCAGGTTTTGGATGAAGGTATAGACATCCCAGATGCGAGTGTTGGAATCATAATGAGTGGTAGTGGTAGTGTAAGGGAATACATACAGCGTTTAGGCAGGATATTAAGACCAAGTAAGGATAAAGCTGTTTTGTATGAATTGGTGTCGAGGGAAACTTCTGAAGTTGGCATAGCAAGGAGAAGAACGAAGAAGAAGTGAAGGTGTAAGTATGTTGCCAAAAGAGCTTCTTGAGGTGCGAAGGTTTAAGGGCAAGGTATTCCCGAAATTTGCCAGCGATAAAGACCATGCCTTAGCTGAGAAAATAATCAAGATTTTTAGAAAGGGCAAGGGTAGAAAGTATGGAGAAGTTTTGGCTGCCATCAAAACGTTGGAAAACGCAAAGAATTACAGAAAAGTTAGGGCTTTTTCAAGGGTTGTGGAGAGGTTTTGTGTGGAAAAAGCGTGTATTTTTGATATTTCATCACCAATTGAACCGCAGAAAGTTAGGATGTTCCTGTTTGAAAGAGGATACGTGACATCAAAGAGGGAGAGGCAGAGAATAGTTGAGTATGCTGCTAAGTTCTTCAACACAACTCCTGAAGAAATAGAAAAGGCGATGTATGCAGATAGGGATGAAGAGTTGGTTTTGGTTGATGTAAGACAAATAACACCCAATTTGTTAATCAAGCTATACAATCTGTCTTTACTGCAAACAGCCGTTTTTGATTGTCTTAGACTAAACTTTTGGATGTCATCAAATCACAAGGATGTATTTAGGCGTATAAAGTGGCTCGGATTGATGTATGAAATCCAGGACTCAATTGAGATTAGTGGAGCAGCATCAATCTTGAAGATGACGAGGAGATACGGCACGGCAATTGCCAAGCTCATACCATCGATTGTTAAGGCTAAAAATTGGTGGATTAGGGCGGAAATTATGGATAGAGATAGGATTTACATTCTTGAAATTGACGACTCCTTTAAACATCTCTTTCCAGATTACGATGAGAAAGTAGAATACGATTCATCCCTTGAAGAGGAATTTGCAAGGAAAATTAAGGTAATTAAGCCTGACGTTGAAGTTATAAGGGAGCCAGATGTTGTAAAGGCAGGAAAGTACGCTTTCATTCCAGACTTTTTAATTAGGAAGGGTGACAGGGAAGTCTATGTGGAGATTGCAGGATTTTGGACACCAGAATACATAAAAAGAAAACTTGAGAAGGTTAGGGATGCAAACGTACCATTAATTTTGATTGTAAGGGAAGATTATGCGTTAGAAAAGGTTGAATTAGATGATGTCATAGTTTTCTCAAAGTCCATTCCCTACAACAAGGTTATCAAAAAATTAAATGAGTTTTTGCAAGACAAGGTTGAGTTTAAAGGTGATGTTGTAAAATTGAATCAGAAGGTTGAATTGCCTACGGATTACACCAAAGCTGGAACGTATGCGATAAAGAGAGATTTGTTCAGCAAAATCAAGGGAGAAATTGATGCTTTAAATCCCAAAAAATTGAAGGATGTGATACCGGTTTTAAACAAATACGATTTGACTTACGATGTGCTTGAGGCTTTTGGATATAAGATAAGGTGGGTTGGATTAAGTGAGGATTCGGAATTGATTAAAGTTTAAATGATAAAGCCGCCGGCGGGACTATAATTTTAAAAGTTGAAATCCTACTATTTTTTATACTATTGATTTTACTTACCTCATGCTTTATGATTTCGACAAGAATATCCAAACAGAAATAAAAAAGCTGGAAAATTCTCAAATCTGTAAAGAAAACCAAAAATTGATATTAAAATTCCATAAATGGATTTTAGCAGAAGGATTAAGCAAAGCAAGACAATACAAATACTTAATCAATTTAAGGAAAATTTCAGAATGGAACAACAAGCAATTTACTAAATGGAGTGAGGAAGACATCATTGACATTCTAGCATTCTTGGAAAATAATGGATACAAAAGGGAGACTGTTAACGAATACAAAAAAGCATTAAAGAAGTTCTTTAAATGGCTTAATGGAGAGGATTGGAAGCCTTTGAAACTAATTAAAATGAGAAAAGATAGAAATAGGAAGCCTGAAGTTTTGAGTGAAGATGAAATTTTGAGAATGATTGATGTTGAAAAGAATTTGAGAAATAAGGCTATAATTTCTGTTGGTTATGAAGGTGGGTTTAGAATTGGAGAGTTGGCGGGAATTAAAATTAAAGACGTTGAATTTGATAAGAGAGAAGGAGAGTTAAAGGCGAGAATTAGGGTTAAAGGCAAGACGGGAGAAAGAATAGTTCCTTTAAGAATGTCTGTTCCACATTTAAGAGTATGGATAGATGTACATCCTTTTTCAAATGATCCCAATTCTTTTCTATTTTGTAGTTTGAGTAATAGATCATTGGGAGATCCAATGAAGTATCAAAGTTTGGCTAAGGTAATAAAGAATGCTGCAGCTAAAGCAGGAATCAAAAAGAGAGTTCACCCTCACATCTTAAGGCATACTAGAGCCACTGTTTTGGCTGCTAGTAGCATAGGGGAGAGCATCATGTCTAAATATTTGGGTTGGGTTATTGGGAGCGATATGCCAAGAGTTTACATTCATTTAGTCAATAAGGATGTTGAGAAGGCAATTGATGAATTGTATGGTATTGATGGAGATAAACCAAAGGTTGCAAAACCTTTGAAGTGTCCAAGATGTGGAAAGATAAACGAGCCAAATGCGAAATATTGTAGTCAATGTGCTTTAATCTTGGATGAGGGGGAAAGAATAAGGGTAGAAATGGAAGAGCCTTTAATTGCCAAGGAATTGATGAACATGATAGTTCAAAATTCGGATATGTTGGATCAGCTTAAAGAGATGCTTGAATTTGTTAAAGAGTTAAGAGAAAAACCTGAATTAATGAGAATGTTGATGAAGTTGAGAGAGGAAAGTTGATTGAAGTAACCAAAACTATTTTTAGGCTTTTAACGAAAGTAAAACCATGAAAGTTGTGGAAGCCATCTATGAAGATGGGGTTTTGAAACTTGTTAAACCTGAAAAGATAGATAATGATGTTGTTATGGTTAAAATCCTAAATAGAGACGAGGTTTTGACGGAAGAAGATATGAAGGACATTTTAGAGGCGTTGAGTGAAAGAGAGAAAGGTAATTACTACAAAATGGAAGAGGTTTTTGATGTTTGAAGTAATCTTTTCTCCTAAGAGCAATAAACAGATTAAAGAATTAGATGATAAGACTAAAAAAAGAATTAAGGAAGCTATTTTAAAAATTAAAGAAAATCCGTGGCATAAAGATACGATAAAAGTTAAAGGCTATGAAAATATTAGAAGAAAGAGAGTGGGAAAGTTTAGGATTCTCTATTTTATCGATAAGAAAAGAAAGGAGATTTTAATAATTAAAATAGAGAGGAGAGATGAGCAAACGTATAAGTTTTGACACGATTTGGCTCATGAATGCCTTTCATTGGAGAGTTTTGAATAAACATGACCAAAACTATTTTAGTTTAAAGCATATTCTAAATCATGCAGGAAACAAACAATGTTGAAGATTCTAACTTTAGTTTGGTGTTTTGGAGAATGGCAACAAACAAGAAGAAGAGAGTTAGGAAGACTGTTTATATTGAAGAAGATTTATTGAATGTCTTGGGGGATTGTTGTTTATCTGATGTTCTAAACTATGTGTTGGAGGATTATCTGAAGAGGTTAGGGTTGCTTAATAACTCAAAAATCGTTGAATTATTTTCTGATTAATTTTTATAGGGGTTTAATGCTATTGATGTGTGTGATTTGAAAGGTTTGGTGCGTTTTTGTTGATGTTGTTGTTTTGGGCTACGTAAGTACTAACAAAGTTAGCATGAAATGGAGGCTTAAAAGGAGTGTTAACTATAGGTGTTAATAGATTTTGAAGTTTTAAATACGGTATAGACGTCTATGTGTTGACGTCAAGATTTGAGATTTTAAATAGATTGGAGGTCAAATGAAGACTGAGATGTTAACCCAAGAAGACTTATGGAATGCCGTGTTTCATGGTTCTCCTACTTTAGCAGCTATGGCATTGGTGATCTTAGATAGCCAGCTTGATGGGAAGATTACAGAATTTAGAAAGAAAATTAAAGAAGGGAAAATTAATGGTTGAAATCTGTTTTAAGTGTGCTAAAACAAATTGTGGACATATCCCAAAAAATGAAGAATGCGAGCATTTTGAAGAAGCTTCTTGGGCTAAATATTTAAAATCAAATGGTGTTATAGTAGGAATTGGAGGATTAAAAAGTAAAAATAGTCTAAAGCTTTCCTTTCCTTTTTAAAATGGCTAATTCTCTTACTTTCTCGTATGGTTTGAAGTCTTTTTGCTTAAAGAACGCATAAAGTATTAGTTCAACTATTTCACTTCTACTTAGATTTAAATCTCTTGAGTTATTTTTTATTTGGTCTATATATTTTTTAATATCTTTATTAATTCTAACTCCAAAAGTTGTTTTTTCCTGATCCTTACTTAATTCCTTTATTGGTTTGTATGGTAATATGATAGGATAGTTATATGTTCTATTTTCTTGAATTTCTTTTAAAACCATTTCAAACTCTTTATTCATTATTATTTTGTTTAAGGCTGGTTTTAGCAAAACCTCTATTATTTCACTTCTGTTGGTGTTAATAGAATGCTTCTTGTTCAAAACTCCTACTATAAAGTCTAAACTTTTTAAGAATTCTGGAGATGTTGATATACCCCATTTTACTTTAGCCATAATACACAAAGTGCACAAAAATTATTTAAATTTTTCTTAGTTAAAACAATTGTAAATTTAATTAACATTTGAAAAATAAAAATACATAAGGTGCACTACTTATATTTTTTTGTTACACAATATATATGAATAAAATTTAAATAAATGATTAATCATGATAAAAAATTAAAAAGCCTTTAAAAAAGCTTAAAAGAGATTTAATCTGTTATAAGCTAATTGTTAATGGTGCACAAGAAAATT
>QMZC01000034.1 GCA_003662995.1 Archaeoglobales archaeon | reverse complement strand
TTCCAGAGAACAGCTACATAACCTACGCAATACCTTCAACACAATCCGAAATTGGAATTTCATTGTTCAAAAGAACTATAACACAATTACCCATCGGGCTTGGGGGTAAAGAAGTGTGGAACGATTCATTTCTCGCAGCATTGACCTTGCCTGATGGTATGGCGATGTTAAACAAGTCTTTTGTTGTTGTAAATGCCGGTTCCACAACAACAGAGGTTATAGCTGTCAGAAAGGGTGAAATTCTATTAAGCATGGTAACGGGAGAAGCCAGCGGAGATATAGTAGATAGATGGATTAAAAACAGGATTAGAAATGAGACAAGAGGTATCGTCAATATCGACTTGACCACAGCAAGGATGTATAAAGAGAAGTATGCAAATCTTAAAGAGAAAAGGGATGTTAAAGAGAGTGTGCAAGTGTTTGAAAAGGGGAAATACAGCTTTGGAATTGAAGAATGTATCAATAAACCAATTGAAGAACTTCTTGAAAAACTTGTCAATTTTGTGGCTCTTGAGTTTTTGCCAATGTTAGCGGAGACGAATTTTTCAGCATATAATCAAATAATAGACAAAGAGTTCATTCTTACAGGTGGAATGGCTGAGATACCGGGGTTAAAAGAGAGATTTGCTGACATGCTAAGCAAGGCTTTGGAAAGGGACGTAACAGTTACATGTCCAGAAAGTCCCGCCACCGCATCTGCAAGGGGGGCTTTGTTTATTTCAAAGATGAGGTGCGGAAAGTACGATATCTGAAGGTGAAAGTCGTGGAGGTTGAGGCGAAAAAGATTGAAATTGAAGAGATTGATAAATTAAAAGAACTGTTTGAGAAACTGAACAAAGTAATTGCTGAAGAACTAATGCCAAACATCGAATCTTCGTATAAACTGTTCAGCAATGAAATTGAGAAACTGAAACAAAAAATTGACGAAATTGATTCGAAACAGAGTGATGCAGAGATAGAAACCAAGATAAATGAAGTTAAACTCCATGTGGAATCCGAAATTGAAAAAACTAAAAGAATTTTTTTCGAAGAAATTGAAAAATTGAGGACTGAGACTAGAAACATACTATATGAACATGCAGCTACGATTAATTCAAAATTAGACGAACTTAAAGAGGCTATCGAAGATTTGCAAATTAATTTTGAGAGTAAAACCAAAAAAATAGTGATTGCAAATGAGGGTCTTAAGGTAGAGGAGGAATACGAGAATCGTGACGATATGAGCAAGTCCCCTAGAATACTATGATTACACGATTAGTATGAATTATAATTTTATATGATTATTATACATGACCTGCGAAAAATGCAAATACTGGACTGTCGATGTAAGCATAACAAAATCTAGATTTGGCTTTTGTACCTTAAAAAAAATACAGAGAGGAATGACTATTGTGAGTTTTACAAATCCAAAGAAGATAGTACTTTTGTTATTAGAGATTATTGACCTGTCGATTTTTGAGAAGCGTGATAAAATGATGGCACCCGAATGTTCACCATATCATAACTTCTATCTCATCTATGGGAATGGGTGAAATAAATTCTGTAAAGACTGCTATAAACCGTCGAGCACATCGGTGTCTGTTACTTCTCACTCTTAAATACCAAAAACTATTTAAATTGCTTGTTTAAAAAAAGGCTAATGCAAAAAATGCCAAAATTCACCCCAATTTTGATTGTGAGGAATTTGATTTTGGTAATTGTAGGTTAATCTGGGGGCTTTTTGCCCAAATTTCTGTAGGTGGTTTTATGAGGGGTGCAAACGCAATTATTAAGGCTTTGGAGATGGAAGGTGTCAGACACATTTTCGGAATACCGGGAGGAGCCATAATCGAAGTGTACGATGCACTTTTCGATTCTGAAATAACACACATACTAACAAGACACGAACAAGCTGCTGTTCATGCTGCAGACGGTTATGCGAGGGCGAGTGGTAAAACGGGCGTTGCCTTCGCCACATCAGGTCCTGGAGCAACAAATACCGTTACAGGCATAGCAAATGCGTATATGGATTCTTCGCCGATTGTTGTGATGACTGGGCAGGTTCCAACGGCTTTAATAGGAAACGATGCGTTTCAAGAAGCTGACATAACTGGAATAACCATGCCAATAACGAAGCACAACTACTTGGTTACCGACGCCACAAAACTGCCTGAAATCATAAAAGAAGCATTTACAATAGCATCTACGGGTAGACCTGGGCCAGTTCTAATTGATTTGCCCAAAGACGTTACAATTGCTGACATTGAATTTAACTATCCCGAAAAAATTGATTTGATAGGCTATAAACCAAAAACTGCCGGACATCCAAGACAAATTAAAAGAGCGTCGGAACTAATCATGAAGTCTGAAAGACCCGTTATTTTAGCTGGCGGTGGTATAAGATTATCAGAAGCTCAAGAAGAGCTTTTAAAATTGGCTGAAACCATTCCAGCTTTCGTTGTAACAACTTTAATGGGTAAAGGTGCTATATCAGAAACACACCCGTTGTGCTTAGGATTTGTTGGTATGCACGGCACAAAATATGCCGATTATGCATTACACGAAGCGGATTTGGTTATTGCGGTCGGTTGTCGTTTTAGTGATAGAACTACTGGCAGAGTTTCAGATTTTGCCCCTTATGCAAAAATAATCCACATTGATATTGACCCGGCAGAGATAGGCAAGAATGTTAGGGTTGACGTTCCAATTGTCGGTGATGCAAAACTTGTGTTGAAAGAATTGGTTAATCACGTACAGTACAAACAAAGAAAGGAATGGGAAGATAAAGTGAATGATTGGAGAAGGTCGTATCCTCTTAGATATATCAAAGAAAAGGATAAGATTAAGCCGCAGTTTGTGATAGAAAAAGTTTACGAGCTAAATCCCGACGCAATAGTCACAACCGAAGTGGGACAAAACCAGATGTGGGCTGCTCAGTATTTCAAAGTCAAACATCCAAGGCAGTTCATATCAAGTGGCGGTTTAGGAACGATGGGCTTCGGTTTTCCAGCAGCTATGGGAGCACAAACAGCGTTTCCTGAAAAAACAGTTGTTGATATAGCTGGGGACGGTAGTATTTTGATGAACATCCAAGAGTTGGCTACATGCGTCGATTATCACATTCCAGTCAAAATTTGCGTGTTGAACAATGCTTATCTTGGAATGGTTAGACAGTGGCAAGAGTTGTTCTACAACGAAAGGTATTCTGCCACAAGACTTAGATACGAGGGGTTGAGTTTTGAAAAGATTGCCAAGGGCTTTGGTGCAGTTGGTATGACTGTTGAAAAACCTAGCGAAGTGGAAGATGCTCTAAAAGAGGCTTTTGAAATAGATACTCCAGTACTAATCGATTTCTGGGTTGAAAAGCTGGAGAACGTCTATCCAATGGTTCCACCTGGAGCGGCATTAAATGAAGTTATAGACAAAGAGGTGTGAGAGATGAGACATACTATAGCTGTTTTGGTTGAGAATAAACCTGGAGTTCTTGCAAGGATCTCCTCTCTATTTAGAAGGAGAGGTTTTAACATTGAAAGCCTGGCGGTTGGAACTACTGAAAAAGAAAGCATAAGTAGGATGACAATAGTTGTTTCTGGAGACGATAAAACGATTGAACAAGTAATGAAGCAGTTAAACAAGCTCGTTGAAGTTATAAAAGTTAGTGATTTAACCCAAGATAGTGTTGAAAGGGAACTAGCATTGGTTAAAGTTGCCGTAACACCTGAAAAGAGGAGTGAGATAATTGAAATAGCCAACATATTTAGAGCGAGAATAGTAGATGTTTCGAGAGAGAGCTTTATTGTAGAGATTACTGGTGATGAAGACAAAATTAATGCATTCATAGACTTAATGAGGCAGTATGGTATAAAGGAGATATCGAGAACCGGCAAGGTCTCAATGGCGAGAGGAAAGAGGACCGTTTAGTGACTCATTGTAATAATGATAAAACTTAAATACTCTGAAAAATAATAATGATGATAGGTGAAGGATAATGGTGAAGATCGTTCATGCCCAAACTGTATTACCTGAAAACGTGCTTGAGGAGTTGAAAAAGAAAACGGGAGAAAGTGCAACGAAAGATGCAATAGCAAAAGCTGTAGAACATTATTTGATGTGTCCCTACACCCATGAGGAGCCATTAGAAAGAAGGATTGAGGAGGTGCTAAAGAAGAAAAAAGGCTGAGTTTAGACTTAAGTTTAAATTTTAATTTTAATTATAAATTAATAACATTCTAAAGAATACGACCGCAAAATTTATTAGTTATTGGCAAGAATATAACTGGGGTGCTAGTAACTTGCGATAATAGCCTTCCCGCCGTCACCGCATTTATCCCCATAGCACCCCTTTTAAATTAAGTTTAGAGTTAAAAATTAAAATTAGATGTTTTCTTCAATTAGAACAGCATTAATTAAACCTTCTTGATTTGGTCTGTTTGTTACTCTCGCCTTTCCAACACTCGTTTCTATTATCGCTCCTTTGGTTACCACATTCCTTCTAACATAGTGAACATGAGCGGGATTTTCAACAACGTTTAGAATTTCTGCCCTAACAACTCTCTTCTCCTCTGGAACATAAACGTTTGCATACTTTTCGCTGAACAGTCTTATCTTAAATCCTCCCCCCCTCACTCTAATCTTCTTCGCTTTTCTTTCTCCAATTAAAGTTTCTATGTGTGGCCTCCCCATCTCGTACTTTCTCTTCTTTCTTGCGGGTCTAATTAGCTTGCCCGTATAAGTTCTCCTGCTTCTCCCCTGCCAAAGCATGGAATGTTGAATGTAGAAGAGTATTTAAATTTTTGCAGTAGGTCGTATTTCCCATAATTAAATCAAATCTTACCATATTAAATAAAGTTGTAAAATCTTTAGCATCAAAACTTGCAAAACTTATTTAAGTTTTTACTTTTAATAAAAACAAAAATTTAAAGCAATTCCCCACAATCAAAAATCTCCGTCAAATCCACCTCAAAGGCAGCAACTGGCATCGCTAACTCAAATTTCTCCAGCACTTCGGGATGTATTTCACCAAACACTCCGATTTTCTTTCCATTTACAATTACGTCTGCTCTTCTTCCCTCTATGAATGCATTGTCATCGCTCTCATTTACATCCCACTTTAAGTCTAACTCTCCCATAAAAGCTTGAACAACACTTCTAATCTCATTAAAATTGGCTTTGGAGTGTGTAATGCAAGCAGCAACCCTCAATCTGTTCAAATCGTTGACAACAACGTCTCCTACTTCAAATATCTTCTGGGGCAGTAGGTGGTGCTTGTTGTATGAAAGCAACTCCAACAACTTAGGCAAAACATCTGTTCTGACAATCGTGTGATCGGTCGTTAGCGGATGCATGACCTCGGTATAACCCTCTGCTTTTCTGTTCAAGTACTCATACTGCACCCTCTCATTTGTTAACGTGAAGGTTATAACCTCCATGAAGCCCAAGCCAATCATAATCTCTTTTACTAAATCCCTCACTTCATTCCATGGATGCGTTGAGCCAATTGTGTTTGTTGGTGGATATTCTGGCTCTATTTTCTCATATCCATAACCAATTGCTATGTCTTCAATTACATCCCACTCGTGCATAATGTCTGCTCTGTAGGGCGGGATTTTCACTTTGATGATTTTGCCAATCTCAACACCAAACCTCATCCTCTCCAAAGCCTTTTTAATCTCCTCATCGGTTAATTTGAATCCAAGTAGGGCGTAAACCTCATTTCTGTCAATCTCCATTTCCTTAGCCTTTAAATCTGGAGTTTGTATAACCTTTGAAGGATACTTAATCTCAACAGACTCTAAAACTCCCCCTCTATCGGCAAGCATTGTGGAAATTATGTTCAAAGCCTTGTCAACGTTTTCATCAAATCCCGTGACATCAATAAACAAATCAGTAGTTTTTTCAGTGACCCTCGTCTTCTCAGCATTGATAATCGGTGGGAATGAAATTGCCTCATTCTTCGAATCAACGATCATCGGAAATCTGTCTTTGCCTTCAAGAATAAATCCGTACTCTTTGCCTTTAGGATGTCTTGTCAGTATTTCTCCAACGCTCATAACCTCATCAAAATCTAAGGGCACAAAGGAGAAGTTTTTGTCAACACCTTTATAGCATAAAGGAAAGTTAACCTTGCTCAAATCATGCACTCCGATAGCCATCTTTCTCCTATTCCTCCCAATCGTCCAGTGCAAGTCTTCTTGTACTTCCATTAAACTTCTAATAACCTCATCGTCAATCTTCAAATTTCTGACGACGCAACCAACGATTCTTGGTCTCACACCCAACACACTTTCGTCAACAAAAATCTTCCAGTCAGCTTTTTTGACTTCATAATGCTTGTAACCCAATTCAACATCCAAAAATCCTCTTAAAGCCCTCGCTACTCCTTCAACTGAATACAAGTCGGGGCGATTGGGGAAGAACTCAACGTCTATCTGCTCATCGCTAACCCTTTCAATATCACAACCCAGCATTGGGAGCTTTGATAGAATCTCTTCTCTACTTTTTCCAACCATCTTCTCCAACTCATCCCAGTAGAGCGTAATTACAGGCATTAAATCACCTCTTGATTGCTGGAAACTCTCTAAGCCATCCAATGTCTGGTAAATACAGCCTTCTAAGATCCTTCATACCTAACTTTAGCATTGCTAATCTACCAATCCCCAAACCCCATGCCAACACTTTTCCTTTAATTCCAAAAGGTTCAACGACTTCTTTTCTAAAAACTCCTGCTCCACCTAACTCAACCCATCCCAAACCCTCAACATAGACTTCTGGCTCCACACTCGGCTCTGTGTATGGGAAGTAACCGGGCCTAAATCTTACATCCTCAAACCCCATTTTGAAGAAAAACTCTCTTAACAAGCCAAGCAAGTGTTTGAATCCGACATCTTTGTCTAAAACCACTCCTTCAAGTTGGTCAAACTCGGGCAGATGGGTTGCATCTATTGCTTCCCTTCTGTAAACCCTGTCTATGCAAAACGCCTTAACTGGTGGATTTGGATTTTTTGCCAAGTAATGGATTGTTATAGCTGTTGTGTGGGTTCTTAAAACAAGCTGTTTCGCCTTATTCACATCCCACCTCCCACCCCAGCCTGTTGAGCCAGTAATCCAACCGTTTTCGTGCGTTTGCCTAACTTTTTCAATCAAATCTTCATCCAATTCAGAGTATTTATCCAGATAAAACGTATCTTGCATATCTCTTGCTGGATGGTCCTGTGGTTGGAACAATGCGTCAAAATTCCAGAATGATGTTTGAATGTAATTGCCCTTAATCTCAACAAAACCCATTTCCAAGAAGATTTTTCTGCACTCTCTAATAATTCTTTCATAAGGATGGATTTTTGCTGTGAACACGTCTTTTGATGGTATGGTTATGTCGTATTTCAGAAATTCCTTTTCCCTCCAATCGCCAGATAACAAGATTTCTGGGGTTAAATCCGTGATGACTTCTTTAAGCTCAACATCGGGTTTCTTTAACACTTTGATGATGATCTCTTTTTCTTCTTCCTCTTCAACAAGCTTTCTTTTAATCAAATTCTTCAAGACGTCTTTTGAAATGTCAAAAACACCTTGGGAGATCAAATTTAAAGCCTCTTTTTCCTTAAATTCTACATCCTTAATCAACTTTATTTCACCATCTTTAAC
Organism: Archaeoglobales archaeon; assembly: GCA_003662995.1. Lineage (GTDB taxonomy): Archaea > Halobacteriota > Archaeoglobi > Archaeoglobales > Archaeoglobaceae > B5-G16. The sequence continues at coordinate 15,594 of QMZC01000034.1, read as the reverse complement.
CTCTATTGCCTTCTTTTTCCTCAACCAACCCAACGCAATCCCCAACTCTTTCTTGCCCATCTCTTTCTCGATTTCTGATAAGTCGTCCATTGTCTTTAACAATTCAATTAACCTTTCTTCAGGCAACCCCTCTTTTAAGTATCGCAATCCCTCATCAGTAAGATGATACTTCTTCGTTACAACCTCTTTAACTTCACAAAATCCCTTTTGTTCAAGTAAGTAAGCTGCTTTTAAAACAGCATCTTTACTCAGCTCAGACACTTTTGCAGATTCATCAACCGAATACTCCTTTCCAATCTCAAGAGACTTGATTAGTTTGACTTCAAACGGTGATAGCATGTTTTGACAGATTTGGATGGATTTAAAATTTTTAGGATTTTTGGATTTGATTTTAAGTGCAAATACACTGAACAACAAAACAGCAAACGTTATTAAAACTGAACAAAACGCCAATCCATGCTCAAGGATGTCATCAAAGATGCTGAAGGTGAAAGAGTTTTTTTGCTGGGCAATGAAGCAATTGCAAGGGGTGCTTTAGAAGCTTCAATAGACGTTTTTTCCGCTTATCCCGGCACACCCTCATCGGAAATCACAGACACGTTGTCAAAGGCTTGTGAGGCTTTGAAAGGAAAAATGGAATTCTACATGGAGTATTCAACGAATGAAAAGGTGGCTTTTGAGGTTGCTGTTGGAGCGTCATTAGCTGGCAAAAGAGCGATGGCGGCGATGAAGCACGTTGGAGTTAACGTAGCTACCGACACGTTGTTCAGCTTTGCTTATGTAGGTGCGAGGGGTGGTTTTGTCTTGGTAACTGCAGACGATCCTTCAATGCACAGCAGTCAAAACGAGCAAGACAACAGGTGGTATGGCAAGGCTGCAAATCTACCAGTGATAGAGCCTTCAAGCGTTCAGGAAGCAAAGGACTTCGTTAAGATATCTTTTGATTTGTCTGAAAAGTTTGGGTTGCCAATTATTTACCGAACTTACACAAGGTTGAGCCATGCAAGTGGAATAGTCAAACTAGATAAGATTCCCGAAAAGAAGCTTGATAGAGTGGAGTGGAAGAGAAATCCTCTAACAGACGTTGTACTTCCAGCACATGCGAGAAAACTCAAACCGATTTTGCAGGAGAAGTTGAAGAAAATACAAAATTACCTCTCAAAGAGTGAAATGAACTGGATTGAAGAGGGTGAACAAGATTTGGGTGTAATTGCCTGTGGGTTGAGCTATGCTTATGTAAAGGAAGCGATAGAAAAATTAAATGTCGATTTGCCAATTTTAAAGCTTTCCACGATGTATCCCATTCCTGAGAAATTGATTTACGAGTTTTTAGCCTCATACGACAAAATCGCAATTGTTGAAGAGGTGGACCCATTTATTGAATTGCACGCCAGAGCTTTGGCTGAAGAGTTGAATGTTAAAATTTACGGAAAGATGGATGGCTACTTCCCAATGAACTACGAATACAACGTTTCAAGGGTTGAGCAGGGATTGGCTAAGGTTTTAAGGGTAAAACCAACTAAAAACTACGATGAAATCGTTAAGGAAAGAGAGAAAATGGTTGCTTTGGCTCCACCCCGCCCACCAGTTTTGTGTCCTGGCTGCCCCCACACAGCATCATTTTACGCCATAAGGAAGATTGTTAATGAGATGGGAGATGCTGCCTTACCAAGTGACATTGGATGCTACACTTTGGGCATAAACAAGCCGTTGGAAGGCGTTGATATAACAATCTGCATGGGAGCAAGCGTCGGAGTTTCAAATGGCTTAAGCCACGTTTTAAACAACAAAATAATAGCAACAATTGGCGATTCAACGTTCTTCCACGCAGGAATTCCCGCGTTGATAAATGCCGTTTACAACAAAGCAAAGTTTGTTTTGGTAATCCTAGACAACTCCACAACTGGGATGACTGGGCATCAGCCGCATCCGGGAGTTGGTTTGAGGGGTTGTGGTGAAGATGGAAAGGTTGTTAAGATAGAGGATGTTGTCAGGGGATGTGGTGTAGAATTTGTTGAAGTTGTAAACCCAAGAAACATAAAGAAGATGGAGAAGGTTTTGAAGGATGCGTTGAACTACGATAGTGTTGCTGTAATAATAGCAAGGCATCCATGTGCAATACTATGGACGAGGGAAAGGAAAAAGAAGGGATTAAGAATAACACCGTTTTACATCAGCGAAGACTGCAACATGTGCATGAAGTGTATTGAAACCTTCATCTGTCCGGCTATCGTTTTCGATAAAGCTAAAAATCAAATTATGATTGATGAGGCGTTGTGTGTTGGATGTGCAGTTTGCAGCCAGATATGTCCTGAGAAGGCTATAAAAATTAAGAGGGCGAAATAGTTTTTAAACCATTTTTTAATTTTAACTATTGTTAAAGCCGGGGTTGCAGAGTCAGGCTACTGCGGTGGACTCGAGTCTTTGAGGGAAATCCACTGGGCGTTTGCCCGCCAGGGTTCAAATCCCTGCCCCGGCGTGTTTATTCTCTGAATGATGACTCAGTGTAATCTTCAACGCTAATAGTTCTTCAAAAAACAACTTTTTTCTTCCAACCACTTCATAATTAAATCCCCTTTTCCCTATTTCCTCAAAAACATGTGGGGTGTTGATCGATGAAACAATAAGTATCGCTCTGCCACCAACCTCCAGCAACTCATCCAAAAAATCAAGAAATCTACATATAACTTCAATTCCCCCCTTTCCACCGTCTATAGCTTTGTCTATCCAATCCCCCCTTTTAAACTCTTCTTCCAACTCCAAATAGGGAGGATTGAATAAAACTAAGGAAAATCTCTTCTTTATACCCTTCACCAAATCCGTTCTTACAACCTCAATCTCCTTTTTCTTCGCCTCTTTTACTGCAAAGGGTGAAACATCTGTAGCGATTAAAAGACTGCATTTATTCATCAATTTTTCCGAAACAAATCCACTTCCAACCCCAATCTCAATTACCTTGTCACTTCTCCTCACTTCCTTCAAGGCACATTCCAACAGCAATTCTGAATCTTCAGCGGGCTCGTATATCATAGCAACTCATTCACGATGTCTACCAAAACTCTGAAGTTCACCTCTTCAACCCTCTTATCTCTTATCTCGCTAGGAACTTCAATTCCAACACCATTTAATTTCCCCCATTCCTCGATAACCTTACCCAACTTCTTTCTCCTCCTTGAAAAAATAAACTTCACAAAATCCTCAAACAATCTTCTATTTTTAACCTTTAGCTCCGCCTTAGGTACAATTTTTACAATGGCAGATTCAACCTTTGGTCTTGGTTTGAAGGCTGATGATTTTACTATCTCAAGTATTTCAGCTTTGCAGTACATTTTTGCAATAATACCCAGCTTGTTTGGATGAACTTCGGGCTTACAAAGCCTTTCAGCAAACTCTCTCTGATACATCACCACTGCTAACTCAAAATCATGGTTAAACAGCTTAAAAGTTAAAGGGGATGAAATCTTGTAAGGTATGTTTGAAACAAATTTGGTAAAGGATGGAAATTCAATTTTAAGGGCATTTGCTTGTATTAGCTCAAATTTGCCCTCATCGATTTTATCCTTAAATCTTACCTTTAGATGCTTAACCATCTCTCTGTCAACTTCAATTCCGATGACTTTGCATCTCTCCAACAAGTACTCCGTTAAGTTTCCAGTTCCACATCCAACTTCCAAAACCGTATCTTCTTCGCTAACTTCAGCATAATCTACTATCCTTTTTAAAATCCTCGTATCTAACAGCATGTGTTGAGCCTTTGATTTTTTTAGTCTCACGAGTTTAATATGACTTTCCGAATTTAAGTTTGTCCTCCTTTAAGCCAACCTTTATGAAGTACTTTATAAGGACAAGATTCAAAAACAAAATTAGGAAAACCATAGAGAGGTAGAACGGATTTGTTAAAGACATGAATACCGAATAATCCCAAAAGAAGTGTAGCAGTATGGCTGTAAAAAAGAAGATGAAAAGATTGCCTTTTCCTTCAGCTTTCAATCCATAACCCACACCAATTACCGCACTCCATGAAGCGTGAGCAAGTGGTGGTAGAAGTGCTCTGACCAATGTTGTACCAGCACCAAAACCCAAACCGTAGATTAAATTTTCAGTCGCTGCAAACCCCAAACCGGCAGCCACACCATAAACAACCCCATCCATTATCCCATCCATCTGCTTGGCTTTGTATGGGATTCTTATTGCCAATGCCTTAGCAGGCTCCTCAACAATAGCTGCAGTCAAAGCCATAGTTATGGCTGTACGCTGGATGAAATAACCTACTGCGTTCTCTAAAAACATGGCTAAGGCTGTTGAGAATAACGCACCATACAAAAATGTTACAATTACATACCTCTTTGGTTCAGGCTCATATTTATCTTTGTGATAAAAATACCATAGTAACGCTAATGATGGAGTAAATGCAATCAATATTATCAACGTTATTACTTCCATTGGCTTAAGTTAACCGCATCTTTAAAACTTTTTAGGCTTTGCTATACGTTAAAGCACAACATTGAGATACTTATTTTAACCACAAAATGTTACAAAGCCTAATGAAGATAGCGATAACAGGAAAGCCCGGGATAGGAAAAACCACAGCATGTTTAAAAGTTTATGAAGCTTTGAAGGATAAAATAAGCATTGAAGGTTTCATAACTTGTGAGGTGAGAGAGAAGAGGAGAAGGGTGGGTTTTAAAATACGAGAATTAAAGACTCAAAACGAAAAATGGCTGGCAAAGGTTGGAGATGGCAAGATTAAGGTTGGAAAGTATGTTGTGTTTGTGGATGCTGTTGATGAGATTAGTGAAAACATTGCCAATTACAACGCAGACTTAATAATAATCGATGAAATAGGTCCAATGGAGTTGAAGAGCAGAAAGTTTATTGAGGCTGTGGAAAAGCTGATTAATGAAGACAACAATTTGCTCTTTTCTATTCATCTAAGATCAAATCACCCATTACTCCAAAAAATCAGGAGTTCGTTTGAGGTATTTATGTTGGACGAGAAAAATAGGAATACAATACCATTTGAGATTTCAAGAAGGTTTGAAAGTGTTTTATGACGCTTAAAATTGTTGAAGAGGGGTTAGCTAAGGTTCGCATCGATGATGTTTTTTACAATCTACGAATGAAATTTTGCAGAGATTTGGACATGCTTTTGTTTAGGAATTTGAAACAACACAGGCATAAACATGAATACTTGGATGCCTTAGCAGCATCAGGTATTAGGGGAATAAGGGCTGCTTTAGAGGCAAACTACCAACCAATCCTTAACGATCGGGATGTAAAGGCTGTAGAGGTGATAAAGCAGAATTTAAAGCTAAATAACGTGGATGCTGATGTATATAATAAAGACGCTTCATTACTCATGAGGGAAAGGAGGTTTTATCACATCGACCTAGACCCCTTCGGCTCCCCCTCAGAGTTCATCGACTCAGCGTGTTATTCAGCCTTAAAGTACCTCAGCATCACCGCTACCGACACAGCAGCTTTGTGTGGAAGCGCAACGAACTCTGGTTTAAGGAAGTACTCTGCATTTGCTAAGAAGACTGAATACTATCCCGAAGTAGGTGTGAGAATTTTAATTGGGAAGGTTGCAAGGGAGATAACAAAGTACGACAGGGCATTTGAAGTTATGTTGTGTTGGGCTAAGGAACATTACTACAGAATTCATCTAAAAGTTATAAAATCTACCTCGAGAGCTGGCAAATTGTACAACAACGTTGGCTATCTTTACCATTGTTTTGATTGCTTAAATCGAATGTGGCTGCCCATGAATGGTAAAACTAAGGAAATCTGTGAATGTGGTAGCAAATTTACAATGATTGGGCCATTGTGGATTGGAGAGTTGCATAAACAGGAGTTGATTAGTAAGATGTTAGATGATCTTAGCATTAAGTCGTCTGAAACAGAAAAAACCATAGAATTTCTTAAAAGAATAGAAAATGAGATTGATGCACCATTTTACTATGATATCCACGCAATCTCACAAAGGTTAAAGGTTGCCCCACCACAAATTAACAAAATCATTTCGAAACTTGAAGATGAGGGATTTAAAGCATCAAAAACCCGATTCTCCAGCATTTCCTTTAAAACAGATGCAAGAATTGAGGATGTTAAAAACGTAATTTTAAAATTATCTACGTCCTAACACCGAGTATCGAGCTTGGAGACCTTGCAATCCTCCTCCTCTTTTTGCCATCTGACGTGTACTTCTGATTTGGTCCTGGCTTTTTGTAGTTCTGCCACTTGGTTGGCACCAATCTGTATTGTCCCCTCCTATTTTTGATTTTCACCCAAGTTACGCTTCCCGTTTTACCCATGTTTCAATCAAAAAGCTAAGGCTATAAAAATTTTTGTGTCAGTTAGTTTTGGTTTAGTTTAAATGAATACAACCATGAAATTGACAAAAATCTTTTAAGTTTTGAACCGACTTTGAAACAGGTGATTTCATGGCGGTGCTTTGGTTAAGTGAAATTGATAAAAATGATATACCAATTGCCGGTGGTAAAGGCGCAAATCTGGGTGAGCTTTTAAGGAATGAAATACCTGTTCCAAATGGTTTCGTTGTAGATAGCCGTACATTTATGGAATTTATTGAAGAGGCAGGAATAAAGGACAAGATAATAAGTATTCTTGAGAACCTGAACGTTGAAGATACAGAGCAGTTAAATGAGGCTTCAAAGAAGGTTAGAGAGCTAATAGAATCTGCAAAGATGCCTGAAAAGATAGAGGATGAGATAAGAAAAGCCTACAGACAGCTCTGTGAGGAGGAGGGTGAGGAAGTTTACGTTGCTGTTAGAAGTTCTGCTACCGCTGAGGATTTGCCAGATGCGAGCTTTGCTGGGCAACAAGAAACTTTTCTGAACGTTAAAGGTGAAGACAACGTTGTTGAAATGGTTAAAAAGTGCTGGAGCAGTTTGTACACGCCAAGAGCGATTTACTACAGAATCCAGAAGGGGTTTAGGCATGAGGATGTTAGCATAGCAGTTGTGGTTCAAAAAATGGTGAATTCCGAGAAGTCTGGAGTTATGTTCACTTCCCATCCAGTAACTGGAGATAAGATAGCGGTTGTTGAAGCTGTTTTTGGATTGGGTGAGGCAATCGTTAGTGGAATTGTTACTCCCGACACCTACGTCTACGATAGGGTTGAAAGAAGGCTCAAAGAGGTTATTGTTGGAGAAAAGAGGTTGATGATTGTAAGACAGAATGACAAAACCGTTGAGGTTGAGCTTGGCGAGAAGGCTAAGGAGAGAGTTTTAAGTGATGAAGAAATTGAAAAATTGGTTGACATTGGTGAAATCATTGAAGAACACTATGGAAAACCGCAAGATGTTGAATGGGCAATTGAAAAAGGCAAGATTTACATCGTCCAATCCCGTCCAGTTACAACGATAGGTGAGAAAGAAGGAGAGAAAATTGAGGGTGAAGAGGAAGGAGAAATCCTCGTAAAGGGATTAGGGGCATCGCCGGGTATTGGCATTGGTAAGGTTAAGGTTATTCTTGGCGAAGGAGAGATTTCAAAAGTTGAGGAGGGAGACATTCTGGTTACAACCATGACTACTCCCGACATGGTTCCAGCGATGAAGAGGGCGGCAGCAATCGTGACGGATGAGGGCGGAATGACATGCCATGCAGCAATCGTTTCGAGAGAGTTGGGTGTTCCAGCGGTTGTTGGGACAAGAGATGCCACCAAAATTTTGAAAGATGGAATGGTTGTAACCGTTGATGGAGACAAGGGAGTTGTATATTCTGGGGCTTTGAGTGTTGAGAAAAAGGAGGTTGAGGAGAGGGTTGCAGTCGCAATTCCACAAATAATTACTGCTACCGAAGTTAAAGTCAACATCTCAATTCCAGATGCCGCTGAAAAGGTTGCGAAGACTGGGGCGGATGGAGTTGGATTGTTCAGAATAGAACACATGATTTTGGGATTGGAGAAGCATCCAATGAAGTACATCAGAGATGGGGAGATAGATGAATACATTGATGTGCTGTACAAAGAAATGAAGAAAGTCCTCAAAGCCTTCTATCCAAAACCCGTTTGGATCAGGACGTTGGATGCACCAACTGACGAGTTTAGAGCGATGAAAGGTGGGGAGAATGAACCCATCGAAGCGAATCCCATGCTTGGATTTAGAGGGATTAGGAGAGACTTGATTGAGGATATCCACTTCAGGGCAGAGTTAAGGGCGATTAAGAGGTTGGTTGAAGAGGGTTACACAAACGTTGGAATAATGCTACCTTTGGTGACGAGCGTTGATGAGGTTAGGAAAGCAAAGCAGATTGCTGTAGAGGAGGATTTACCTTTGTCAAAAATCGAATTTGGAATTATGGTTGAAACGCCAGCAGCAGCCTTGATAATTGAAGATATAGTTAAAGAGGGGATTGACTTTATATCTTTGGGAACGAACGATCTCACCCAATACACGTTAGCAGTTGACAGAAACAACGAGAACGTTGCGTACATATTTAGCGAAACTCATCCAGCAGTGATGAAGTTAATTGAAAGAACGATCAGGATTTGTAAGGAGAATGGCGTTAAGACTTCAATTTGTGGGCAGGCTGGCAGTTATCCGCATGTGGTTGAGAAATTGGTTGAGATAGGCATTGATAGCGTTTCAGCCAATCCAGATGCTGTACAAACGATAAGGGAGACAGTAGCAAGAATTGAAAAGAAGTTGATGCTTGATAAGCTTAGAAAACTCTGATTTTTATTTTCTTCTCAATTTTGACTTTTTTAAACATGAAATTAAAGACAATCATCGACAAGTACATGGCAAAAGTTCCTCAAGTTAGAAAGTATTGCAAAGATTGTCTGAATGTTAAAAGGTATAACGGCAACGTTGTTTTGATGGTTGTGGATGCATCTTTTGTTTCTTTGGGCATTAACTACTTTAAAGTCGTAATACCCAAGGTTTTGGAGTTTAAGCAGAGATTTGTTGATAATGGTAAAATTGTAAACTTAAAGGATTTATCAGAATACAACGTAGATGAATTGACAACCATATGGAAGAACAAGAGGAGTTGGAATGTGGCAAAGGAGATTTCATCGTATTTATCAAACCTTGATGAAGATGACAAAAGGGCGTTGATTAGGTGGGCTAAAAACAGCAAGCTTGAAAACTGGAAAAAGGATCCAATTGGTAGGATTAGAGGTGTTGGAATTAACACGTATCAGTATTTGAGGATGATGGGTGGGATAGATACAGTAATGCCAGACAAGATTGTAAGAAGGGTTTTCAAAGGTATATTCGATGAGTGTGGGTTGAGTGTTCCAAAAGATGATTTAGAATTTGTTAAGGAAATCGAAAAGATAGCCAAATTGACAGGCTATAAACCGATTGAACTCTGCTGGATGACTTGGTTTGTTTACAATTTGGATTCTGTAAAATCCTATGAATTGATTGCTTAAACCAGAAATGTGCATCAACGAATAGCAGAAAAGCAAACAAAAAACAAAAATCAAAAAACAACAAACGTCTAACAAAAAATAACAACAAAATAAAAATAGATTTATTGTAAATGTATTGATAGTATGCCCTACGAAAGTCTCCGAGATTTCGTAAAAAAGTTGGAAGATGAAGGCGAATTAGCCAGAATTAAACACGAAATCAGCCCAATCTTAGAGATGACAGAAATAGCTGACAGAACAGTAAAAAACAACGGAAAAGCCTTACTTTTTGAAAATCCTAAGGGATATGACATTCCAGTGTTAATGAATGCATTTGGTACTGAAAAAAGGATGAAGATGGCTTTAGAAGTTGATAGGTTTGAGGAAATTGGTGAAAGACTAATAGAACTTACAAAATTCCGTCCTACATCTTTCGTTGATGGGATTAAGGGTATTGGAATGGTCAAGGATTTGATGGCGTTTATTCCAAAAAAGGTTAAGAAGGCTCCATGTAAGGAGGTGGTTGCCGATAGCCTTGACAAATTCCCGATTTTGAAATGTTGGCCCAAGGACGGTGGCAAATTCATAACTTTACCAGTCGTAATAACCAAAGACCCCGAAACTGGCGAATTGAATGCTGGAATGTACAGAATGCAGGTGTTTGATGGAAAGACAACAGGGATGCACTGGCAAATTCACAAGCATGGAGCATTGCATTTAAAGAAAGCTGCTGAAAGAAATAACAAGCTGGAAGTTGCAGTAGCGATTGGTGTTGATCCCGCAATACTCTACGCATCAACCGCCCCTCTACCAGAGAACATGAACGAGTTTATGTTTGCAGGTTTCATAAGGAAAAGCCGAATAAAGATGGTTGATTGCGAGAGCGTTGACTTGCAGGTCCCAGCAAATGCTGAAATAGTTTTGGAAGGCTACGTTAAGACTGATGAGCTTAAAGTAGAGGGGCCGTTTGGTGATCACACTGGTTATTACACGCCCCCTGAACCTTACCCAGTCTTCCACATTACAACGATAACCCACAGAGAAGACCCAATTTACCATGCAACCATCGTTGGAAAGCCACCAATGGAGGACGCTTGGCTTGGGAAAGCTACTGAGAGAATATTTCTGCCTTTGATAAAGATGGTCAATCCCGAAATCGTTGACATCAATCTGCCAATTGAGGCTACATTTCACAATTTAGCAATAGTTTCCATCAAAAAGAGATATCCGGGGCATGCAAGGAAGGTTATGTTTGCATTGTGGGGTTTAGGAATGTTATCTTTAACAAAAATCATTGTAGTTGTGGACGATGACGTAAACGTTCAAAACATGAGCGAAGTTATCTGGGCAGTCACAAGCAGATTTGACCCTTCAAGAGATGTTGTTTTAATTCCCGACTCACCAATGGATTCATTGGACCATGCAACATACAAGCCAAACCTTGGTGGAAAGCTTGGAATTGATGCAACGAAGAAGTGGAAAGAGGAGGGATACACAAGGGAATGGCCAGATGTCGTTGAAATGGATGTGGATGTAAAAAATAGAATCGATAAAATTTGGGACGAGCTAAAAAAGATGATTTTTGATTAATCACTTTTGCTTGTACAAATTTGTGTTGTTTTAAAAATATTTTAAAATATATTGTACTTGATTTATTGATTGTAGTGATAGGAATGGTTTCTGCAGAGAATACAAACATAACAATCAAATTTTGAACAAGCTTTAAAAAGATAGTCCAATCCTCGGACACCAATCAATTGGACATTCATTGCACAAAGGCTTTACGGGCTTACATACAGTTTGTCCAAATCCAACAAACGCTTGGTTAACCCTGTTCCACAATTCTTTTGGAAATATTTTTTTCAATTGTTCCTCAGTCTCTTCAGGCTTTGTTGTTTTTACCAATCCAAGTCTGTTCGATATTCTGTGAACGTGAGTATCAACTGCAATAGTTGGAATGTTAGAAGCTGATAAAACGATGTTCGCAGTTTTTCTGCCAACACCTGGCAACTTCGTAAGTTCTTCCAAGCTCAACGGAACATTTGAATTGTAATCTTTAACCAAGATTTCTGCCAATTTCTTTAAATTTTTTGCCTTAACCCTATAAAATCCTACGCCCTCTATCAATTCCTCTATTTCTTTAACATCCATTTTTGCAAGCTTTTCAGGAGTGTTAGCTTTTGAAAACAACTTCTTTCCCGCTTTTACGGTTACCTCATCCCTTGTTCTTGAGCTTAATACGGCAAAAATTAGGTGTTGGAAAGGGTCGTTCAAAAAACCCTTTAGTGTAAAAACAGGGGCATTCCTTTTTTTAGCCTCTCTCTCCATCACTTCGAGCAACTCTTCAAGTTTTAAGCTCATTGACTTTTGTTTTTTGACTTGCATAAATAGATTTAGATTCAAATTTCTGGGAAATAAAAATAAAATAGAATCGTTGAGAGATTACTCACAAACATCTACTGTAATTGCCCCTTCTGGACAAACTTCTACACATGAACAGCACTCTTCACAATCTTCAGCATTAACAGGATCAGACTTTCCATCATCGTTGAATTCATACACTTCAGCTGGACACACAGATATGCATTCACCACATCCCGTACACTTTTCATGATCAACAATTATTTCCACCATATTACCACCCATAACTTATAATCAATAACTATTTAAGCTTTTTTGTCAATGAATAATAATTACAAGCTTGTTTGTTATAATACATTAAACGTATCTCGCATAAATCGTTGGAAACAAATCTGCTTTCCCGGGTAATGCACGGGCAGCAATGTACTCATCCATGAAGTCTGCATCGGGCTTAGGTCAAAGTATGTCATAATCTTAGCCATAGTCTCCGCCAACATCCTCTTTCTCTTCGATGTTAAAGCTAAATAAGCCCCAGCCAACGAGCCGTTTCCAATCTGAAATACCTTAGCATTTGGCAACTCTGGAAACAATCCTATTGTCATGGCATTTTGTGTGTTTATATAATAGCCAAAAGCTCCAGCAATAAAAAATTCCTCAATGTCCTCAATGCTCAACCCAGCCTTTTTTATTAGAACCGCAATACCGGCACAAACGGCAGCCTTAGACTCCACTAAGGTGTCGATGTCAGTTTGTGTTAAAACAATATCCTTTCCAGTTGCTGTTTTTGAACCATCAACAATCAAATATTCCAATTCTCCATTGCTTTTCCTTACCCTTGGATTTTTTGGATCTAGTGAGGCTTGAAAGTCAACAATTCCATTTTTAAACAACTCTGCAAGCAAATCTATCAAACCACTCCCACAAATGCTCCTTGGCTTAACATTGCCAACAACAGTGTATATTGGCTCAGCTTCTGGCTTGGTAATTTCTACATGGTCAATAGCCCCTTCAACAGCCCTACTTCCGTGTTTTATTTCGTAACCCTCAAAGGCAGGGCCGCTAGCAACACTCGTAGATACTGCCCAACCCTCGCTCCCCAAAACGATCTCTCCGTTTGTCCCCAAATCAACCATTAGAGATATTGTATCAGAATCGACAATTCTTGATGCTAAAATATCTCCAACTATATCCCCGCCCACGTATCTTCCGACTGGCGGTAAACAGTAAACCTTTGCCATTGGGTTGACATTTAATCCTAAATCTTTAGCTTCCACCTCAAACCCCTTCTTTTCAACCTTAACTGTTGAGGAGGCAAACAAATATTCAACATCCTTGCCAACGAAAAAGTGAGTCATTAATGTATTTCCAGCCACAACAACATCGTAGATTTTTCTTGGTGAGGAATAATCTCCCAATGCCTTCTCAATTAACTTGTTTATCGATTTTACAACAGCTTTCTGCAAAATCTCAATTCCATCTTTTCTACTCCTTGCAAATTCAACCCTTGATAAGACTTCCTCGCCATATATTATCTGACCATTGTAGTCTGAAGAAATGCTAACAGCTTTGCCAGTATTCAAATCTATTAAAGCGACAACTATGGTTGTTGTTCCAATGTCAATTGCTAAACCGAAAAATTCGTCCCTCGTGTCTCCTTCTTCAACTGCAATAATTTCGTTGTCTCTCACAACAACTGTCAAATCTCCATCCTCTACCTCAGGCCCACACAACAACCTGTATCCCTTCTCTGATATAATTTCAGGTAAAAAAGAGTCTGGATAGAATTCCTTTCTGACTATTGGGCTCAATTCCTTCTCGCTAACCAAAAACTCTGTTAAAATCTGTTGTTTTTCAAGTCTTGACTCTGGAGGAATGAATATCTCCGCATCGCTCAACAAATAAGATTGGCATGCGAGAACGTATCCTTCCTTTTCTTCATCTCCTTTAATAAACTTCTCATGAGTCTCTTCATTTTTTCTCACCTTACCCTTCTTAACAATAACCTTACACTTTCCACAACCCCCCTTCCCACCACACAAACTTCTAATGCCTTCACCAATCTCTTGAGCTGCCGTAAGAATGTCCGTATCTCTATCAACCTCAACCCTTTTACCTGAGGGAAGAAACGTGACTGTTACCATGAAAATTTGATGCAAAAAAGATATTTAGGTGTTTTCCCTTATTTATTCCATGAACATAGCTGTTGTTTTTTCACCAGAGCTCAAAGATGGCTTTCTTGCCACTTCCAAAAGATTGATTAATTTTGAAAGGGTTATTGAAAAATTTAGGCAATTGAAAGTAACTCATCCTGATGTTGATGTTGAAATTGAGAGATACGCTGTAAAAGTTCATTCAGAAAGGTACGTTGAGAAAGTTAGGAGATTGCCTTTCTACCCCACAGCGGTTGAAAGTCTTAAGGCTGTTATTAAAGCGGTGGATTTGATAAAAGATTACGATTTAGTCTTAGTTCCAACTTCAGGAACGGGATATGTAGTTGAAAAAGAAAAGATGAGGGGATATGGAATTTTCAACGATGTAGCCGTGCTGGTGGAAAGATTGGCAGAACAGGGATACGAAAAAATTGTTGTAATAAATACGGATGCGCATCACGGCAACTTTGCTTTGATTGGTGAGAGAGCAGTTTGCTTTTGTGTGTTAGGCAAGATAAAATGTTCCACAATCGAGAGGTTTGTGTGCAAACCTTCGAGAGAGATTCCGAAAGAGGAGTGTATTGAAAGATTGAAAAAGAATGTCGAGGATGTTGAGGAATACAATCCTGATGTAGTTGTATGGTACTTGGGGCAGGACTTGCATCATTTAGAGTATTCAGAGATGGAGTTTGATAGAGAATGCTACAGCCAGATTTTCAAAATAATGCTTAAAGTTGCTGAAAAGAGAAAGTTAATCGTTATATTTGCCTCAGGATCGAGGGAAGATGTTTTCGATGAGATAATGGAGTGTTTTGGACAGAGCTTGGTTTAATTGTTAGCAACAATTATTCAAGTAGACTTTTCAGAATTTCTAAAACCGATTCCAAATCCTTTTTTATTAGCACACTCTTTTGCGTTGAAGTTAAACCCGAAACTATTTCAACGTCCGCCTCAAATGTATTTTGTAAGAACTTAATCAACTCCTTGTTTGCCTTTCCACTTTTTGGTGGGGCTTTAACCCTAATGTTGATGGTTCTCCTCCACCGATTGTATCCGTAAAATTCAGTCTTTTTGGCGTTAGGTGAGACATCAAATGAAATTACAACCCCCTCCTTTACCTTTTTCAACGCTTCTTTAAAATTCACAGCAAAAACTTAACAAATGTTTTTTAAGTTGTTTGGTTTATTAAGCACCATGATAAAGGTTGGAATAATCGGAGCTAGCGGCTACACTGGATCAGAACTCCTTCGACTGTTGTACAACCATCCAGAAGCTGAGATAACAGCAATTACATCCAGAAAGTGGAAGGGAAAGAAGGTTTGGAAGTTACACGCTTTTTTGAGGGGGTTTTACGATTTGGAATTTGTTGAACCTGAATTGAAATACTTGGATGAATGTGATGTTGTCTTTTTAGCCGTACCCCACGGGCAAGCTATGAGGTACGCTCCGGTGCTGTTAGATGTGGGAATCAAAGTTGTGGATATTTCCGCAGACTACAGGCTGGATAAGGAAACTTACGAAAGAGTTTATGGAAAGAAACATGAAGCGTACGTTAAAGCGGTTTATGGATTAGCAGAGTTGCATAGGGATGAAATAAGACGAGCTGAACTTGTTGCCAATCCAGGATGTTATCCAACGGGAACAATCTTAGCAGTAGCGCCTTTAGCAAAGCATGAAGTGGTTGAAAGAGTTATTTTCGAC
>QMZC01000033.1 GCA_003662995.1 Archaeoglobales archaeon | reverse complement strand
TCTGTTAGTTTTTCCTCTTCTCTTGTGTCTTACAATGTACCTTATCTTCCTCTCTGTCAATCTGCCGTAACCCATCAGTTGTTTGAGGGTATTTAAAGTCAAATTTTTTGGGACTATACAGTATCTTTTGATTTTTAAAATGCATAGTTCTACATTGATAGCAATTAGTACATTATAAATGTTTGAACTTTATATTTAAGTTTGAATGTATTCTGAATGTTATTCAGATTGCATTTCTAGTGGAGATTCACTGTTCTTTCTTATTTACAACTATACAAACTTAAACTAAACTGCAACTTAAACTCAAATCAACAAATGTTTTAAATCCTAAGTTGTAAGGCAGAGAGATGTTGAGGAAGTATTCAAGTGACATAAGTGATGATGACGTTGATAGGGAGATTTTGCTTTACGGTTGGGCTCACGAAATTAGAGATTTGGGAGGTTTAATCTTCATAGTTTTGAGGGATAGGGAAGGGTTTGTTCAGGTTACATTGCCAAAAAAGGTTGTGCCTAAGGACATTTTTAAGTATGCAAAGAAGATTAAAAGGGAGAGCGTAATCAAAGTTGTAGGGGTTGTTAAGAAGGAACCAAAGGCTCCAGGTGGGTTTGAAGTAATCCCTAATGTCATTGAGGTTTTGAACGAGGCTGAAGTGCCTTTACCGTTGGATGTGGCAGAAAAGGTTCCCGCTGAGTTGGATACAAGGCTTGACCACCGCTACCTTGATTTAAGAAAGCCTAGAATCCAAGCAATTTTTAGAATAAGACATACCGTATTACAATGCATAAGGAACTTTCTTTGCGATGAGGGATTTATTGAAGTGAATACACCAAAAATAGTTTCTACAGCCACCGAAGGTGGAACAGAGTTGTTTCCAATCAGTTACTTTGAAAGGGAAGCATTTCTAAACCAAAGTCCCCAGTTGTACAAACAAGCTTTAATGGCTGCTGGATTTGAGAGGGTTTTTGAAGTAGCCCCCATCTTCAGGGCTGAAGAACATAACACAGTCAGGCATTTGAATGAAGCTATATCCATTGACATTGAAATGAGCTTTACAGATCATGAGGGAGTTATGAATGTACTTGAAAAATTGATAAGCAAAGCGTATGAAGACGTTGTTGAAAATTGTGAGAAGTATTTAGATTGGGCTGGTGTTAAATTAGACATTCCAGAAGTTCCGTTTGAAAGAATAAAGTACGATGAGGCTTTGGAGATTGCTAGAGGTAAGGGTGAAGACATACCATGGGGTGAGGATTTAACAACTGCTGCCTTAAAAAAGATTGGTGAGGAGATGAACGACTTTTACTACATCGTCGATTGGCCCACAGAATCCAAACCGTTTTATGCGATGCCGTATGAGAATGAGCCTGAGATTAGCAAGAGCTTTGATTTGATGAAAGGTTGGCTTGAGTTGGCAAGCGGCGCCCAAAGAGTTCACAAGTACGATTTGTTGGTTGAAAGGATTAAGCAGTGCGATTTAAATCCTGAAAGCTTTGGTTTTTATTTGGAATGCTTCAAATACGGCATGCCACCCCATGCTGGCTGGGGTTTGGGGGCTGAGAGGTTGATTATGTCAATGCTTGGATTGAAGAACATTAGAGAAGCGGTGCTGTTTCCAAGAGATAGGCAAAGGCTAATTCCATAGTTTTACAAGCTAAACTTTTTTTTAACTTCCTTGCTCTTCAAAACCTCCACGTTCAATTTCTCAGCAACTTGGTTAATCAAACCCTTAATCTTTGAAGTGGTTGATTTTTCATCTATGATTATGTAATCAGCCTCGCTTATCTCAATTGCCTTTGCTAGTATTTCTTCGTTTAACCCCTCAAACGTGTACTTTGCAAAGTTGTGCCCAAAGGTAAAGGTTGTGTTCAGCATTATCTCAGTTTGCCTCGGAGCGTAATGTGTTCCCCCGACGCCAACCGCTATATTCCAATCTTCCCTTCCATCTATTGCCTCAATCATGCTTTCAGCCACGATTCTTGCAGCCTCCTCATCCCTCCACTCAACTTCGGTTGATCCAATCTCATAGAAGGCTGATGGAGTTTTTATTTCCGAAGGTCCATGATGGGTGACTTCAAGCGTAAAGGTGAATTCGGGCTTTCTTTCAAGCTTCTCTTTCAAAGCCAGTACATAATTCTTCATTGTAATTGGAGATGGTCTTGCCAGTGAATACGGTTTACCGCCAAAATCTGCTGTTTTAACGTTTCCTGAAACGTGTACGCTAAATATCTTTCTTTTATCCTTGCTGCTGTGCCTGGATGCAAACAAGATCTCATCAAAACTTATCAATTTTTTAAGTTTTAGATCGATGTAATCGGCAAAAATTAGTCTTTCCTCAATTTCAACAATTCCAATGTTATCAGCTTGATAAATTGTGTAATCGTTCAACTTCCGCTTATCGGGGTCGAGAAAGTTTATTAACCATTCCTTTATGTTCTGACCAGCCAAGTCTCTTTTGCTACAAATAACGAGATGCATGGGGATAAGTTTTCATTAAGATTAAAAAGGTAATCAAAATCAAATGTCAATCACAACGAAAGCGTACCACCCTCCATTTTTCTTCTCTACTTTGAAATTGTGCAAAGTGATGGCTTTTGGTTCAACTTTGATCATTTCAGGTGTTAATCTTCCGCCAACTATTCTTCCCTTGGCCGTTTTATTTGGAGGTTCAGTTAATACTTCAACCTCACACGTCTTTCCCCCAAAAAACTCGGTATCAAAGAGGTAGAGCAATTCACCCAGCCACTTGAACAGTAAATAATCCACGTCTTCAGCCTCAACTTCAACCTCAACAGTTTCATCTCCAAGTTTTTCGGTATGAACAAAAGCATCATAAAATGCCAAAGTTGCATTCTCAAACAGTTCATTGAGATTTTTCCCAAAAACTTCAAATGCTATGTCTGCTGTGTGATCAATGAACCTGTATTTCATGAAATTCATCAATTGCGTCAATTCAAAAAGGTTTTGAATTTGATGCACCCCTACATAGCTATGGAGATTCGCAGAGGTGTGTATAAGCTAAGGTCAAAGGGCTGTAACGTTTATTTGCTTAGAATAAACAATCAAAAATACTTGGTAGACACGGGAACTCCGAATAATGCCAGTCTGCTTTTATCACAGATAAAAGAATTAGATGGAATAATAATCACACATGCCCATTTTGATCACATCGGGAGTGTTTATGGCATACAGATAAAACTGAACTGCCCTGTTTTTGTGCATAAAGACGATTTGGTGTACTTGGTGAGGGAGAAAAGGTTCAGGTTTAGTGGAGTGTTGGGGAAAGTAGCAAGTTTAGGTGAGAGGGTCTATAAGATCGGAATGCCAGTTGACGTTAAGCTAATTGATGAGCTAATTGAAAAGAGTGATGAGAACCTTGAAATCATCCATACTCCTGGACACACTCCGGGTAGCATCTGCATACTCTATAACAGATGTTTGATTTGCGGTGATTTGGTGAGACACAGTAAAAAATACCATCTCATTGGCAAAAACGAGGTAAAGTTATCTCCAAAAAGCTTTTGCAGCGATTATAACGCTTATCTGAATTCTGTTAGAAAGATCTTAGAATTGGATTTTGATGTAATTTTACCGGGACATGGTTTGCCAATTTATGGAAAAATCGGCTTAGAAAGTTTGGTTAAAGCTTTGGGGCGATAAATATTTTTTGATGTCAAGTGAAATCAGGAATATATCAACACCATAATCCTTAAATATCCATCTCAGCTTTTTATTATGCCGACGACCATAGGAGCAGGGGAAACACCCGGGCTCATTCCGAACCCGGAAGTTAAGCCCTGTTCCGTTCCGCGTTGTACTGTGTTCCGAGAGGGCACGGGAAGCGCGGAAGTTGTCGGCTTTTTGTGTTTTTTATATTAGATTGACTCACATTGTGGTAGAAAGCATATCATTTTATCCTCCTACTCTTCGGAATGAAGTTTCTGATAACTTTTCCGTTTCCCTTTCCACACCCCAAATAATAGTTCCCCCACTTCAGAATGACATAGCCTTTAACATCGCCTTCAATGTCTTCTCCTTTCATCCAGCGTAAGGCTTCGTCTTTTTTCACCTCAATCACTCCCTTTTTAGCCTCTCTGCCAACAATGTAACTCCCTTCAATCGAAAGTCTAAATCCATCCTTTTCTATCGTCCCAAAATATATTCCAGAATGTTTTTCCTGAATGTCTAAATCACAGGGTTTAAAGGCGTAAATCCTATTTTTCCCCATTCTCTTGAAGTTTATTTTATTTAACTTTACACCGAACTGTTTCTTCAGAAGTTCTACAATCACATCTTGAACATCCTCATTAGCATTTTTATTCAAAAGACCACCTCCTTACTTCACGATCTTAGCAACGAAAAAGCCTTCAGTATCGTTGTCTTGGGGGTGAATCCTAAGGCATTTTCTAATCTCTTCGTTGTATTCCTTACCATCGAACTCTAAAATCGGTTTTTGGCTTTTAACGTTAAGCTTTATTCTCTCGATCTTCGCATCCGTATTTGACAGTAAATAGTCGATGACCTCTTCATTCTCCAACGGGTCAAGGGTGCAGGTTGAATATACTAAAATCCCTCCAGGCTTTAAAGCTGTATAAGCAGCCAAAATCAAGCTCTTTTGGAGTTTTGAATGTCCCACCACATTCCTATACCTCCACAATTTCAGATATTTAAAATTCTTCCTTATCATTCCGATGTTACTGCATGGAGCATCCAATAAAACCGCATCGAAAGTGTTGGGGTATCTTTTAAAAAATCTGCCGTCTTTCATCGTGACCTTGGCTATTAACACACCGCATCTCTGCAAATTTGAAATTAGAATATTAATTCTGCCAACTTTCACATCGTTTGCCACCACACAACCTTCATTTTCCATGTATTGAGCAATTTGGGTTGTTTTTGCCCCTGGAGACGCTGCCATATCTAATACAAGCATTTCAGGCTCAACCTCCATCACAACTGCTGGAATCATTGATGAAGCCTCCTGAACAAAAATTAATCCAAGCTGATGTTCTATCGTATTCCCTAGGTTCTCCGCATCTATAAAGAAACCTTCTTTGCACCACGGGACTTTTTCCAGTTTGTATTCACTAAGTCTTTCAACGACATCCCTAACATCAACCTTCAAGGTGTTAATTCTTATACTCATTCGCAGTGGTTTCACCGTATATTCATAAAATTCATCGGCATCATCTATTGTGGAATATCGCTTATAGAAGTCTGGGTTAATCTGCTTCATGACTTCTCTGATTTCGTTGGCATCTATTCCCTCCTCAAACATCGATTTTAACTACACCATACGGGTAAATAATGTTGCCTTTAGTCAACCAAACTTAGCCAATTTCCTTATTGCATGATTACGCAAAATTAAAAATTACACCTTAGAAACCATATATGTTTTGCTTCTGTCTTTGCATGAAAACGAGTGTGTGACCACCATCCACAAGGGTTACACTCCAACCAGCAATTTCACCATTTTTCACCAGATAAACAACATCGATTGATCATGTGGACCCAGAGAACCTCTGCGATTTCTGGAGAATTGAGGTTCAGAACAGCCCGATAGCACAACAATCAAAAGAAATACAAGCAAAGTTACAGCTTTTTGGCATTCCATCACCTTTTATTGATTATAGACTTTTTTAGACATTTTAAGTCGATTGTCAAACTATTCATTCAATATCAAAACATATAAAAATAAAAATTTAGAAAAGTTCATTAAGGTTGATAATGTATTTACCAAGCTTTCCTCCGTAGTTTCCTGCAGTTATCTTTACAACTCCCGGAATCTTTGTTGCTGCTAATATTCCAACTTTTGTTGCTTCTTTTACAGCGTCCTCGTTAATACCATTTATAACCAACTCGTAGACAGCTTTGACGTTTTCTGGAATTTCTGTGTTTTCAACTTGATCCCTTATCGATGGTGCAAACTTCTCGTTTGTTGTGGCTTTCAAGAACTTGTACTTATTAGCCCCAACCTTTGAGCCAGATGCTACAATACCGCCAGGGAATGGTGTAATTGAACCTTCTAAATCCATAATCGCATCTACTGCCGCTTTTGCCGCTGCTAAGCCCGATGGCTGTGTCTCAGCGAAGATGAAGAAGTTACCCCCAGCCACACCATCAACGTAGCTTACGTCGTTCTCAATTATGAAGTCGCCCTCCATCATCGGTACTGCCCAGCATTTCCTACCTCCAACCTCCACCTCTTTCTCATAACCATCTGCGAAGAACTTGAGCTTAAATCCTGTATCAAATCTGTCTTCTACATCTGGTAAGCCGTTGAATGCTGCTGCGGTTGGTGCTGTCAAAACACACTGGCCAAGTCTTGCTAACAACTGCTCTTCCAAACCCTTCTTGCTCATGTGACAGATCTGGATGTAGTAGCCAGCCCTACCATCTGGGGTTTCAGATGGCTTAGCCTTTTTCTCAATTCCTGCCTCCGCAGGACACATGATAACGGATGTTCCAAAACCCGTCGCTTCATTCGCAGCAACCCAAGCCCAATAATAGTCGTAGCCCGTTATCAAAACCCTCGCAACTTTTATTCCAAAAGCTTCTGCAAAAGTTTCCTCCACTTCAACACCGTTTACTTTCATTTTACCACCATTATTAAAAAGGTTCACCATGATTTAATGTTTTTGATTTTGAACGATTGCCCAAAAATCAAAAGTTTGAAATTTGACAAACTGTTCAGCACTCGAAACTTTTATATTTTCACATAATAGCAATTTTCAATGCAAAAAGAAGCTTTGATTGTTGTTGGACTAATTGTCGGGCTGATTGCAGGAGTAATAGTTGGATACTCCCTTGCAACCAAACCACAAGTTCAAGTACACCAACCACAGCCATCCTCCAACTTAACTCCCGATGAGGTGGCTGAAAATACAATTGAATACATAAACCAGAATTTGTTGAAGCCCGGGATGGAGGGCAAACTTATTAACATAACGTCTCTAAACCAAAATCTGTACAAGATAAATTTGGAGATATACCAAGGAAACACATTTTTGACGCAAACAAGCGTTTATGTCACGAAAGATGGGAATTACTTGATTTTAAGGCTAATCAACATGAACGAGTCACTTGTTGAGAGGGTAAGTGTCAGCGCTGATGATGATCCGTGGAGGGGTAAGGGGGACGCAAAGGTTGTTGTGGTTGAGTTTTCAGATTACTCATGCCCGTACTGTGCAAAATTTGAGCTTGAAATTCTACCCAAGCTTTTGGAGAAATACCAGGACAAGGTAAAATTCGTATTTAGAGATTTTCCCGTACACGGTAATGTGTCAATAAAAGCTGCTGAGGCGGCGGATTGTGCAAATGAACAGGGTAAGTATTGGGAGTACCATGAGTTGCTCTTTGAAAAAAGACTAGAGTGGTATAAAAATACGTCCAAGTTTTTAGATTATGCAATCCAATTGGGAATGGATGTTGATGTGTTTAAAGCGTGTTTAGATTCAAACAAATACAGAAATGAAGTGCTTTCAGACAGAGATGACGGAATTAAAGCAGGAGTGGAGGGGACTCCAACGATATTTGTCAATGGAATAAAGATCGTTGGGGCTCAACCGGTAGAAGTCTTTGAAAAGGTTATTGAGCAGGAATTGGCTAAAAGTTGAGGTATTGCTATTTTTTATTCATTTAGAATTCTTGTTGAAATTTCTGCAAAAACAAGCTTGTGATTATTTTTATCTTTCAACATTTAACTGTCGTTTTCATCTGTTAATTTTATAATAGAAGTGCTAAAAATAATATAAATTATTTTATGCGAGGCAAAAAGTAAATATAAACAACTAAGAACATCCAAAGATGAATTTGGATATCAATCAAAGACCCTTCATAGTTTTCTGGGAGCTGACGAGGGCTTGTATGCTGGCATGTAAACACTGCAGAGCTAAAGCTCAGAGAAAGAGACATCCAAATGAATTGACAACACATGAATGCTTCGATGTTATCGAGCAATTAAAGGAGTTTGGTAAACCTCGCCCAGTGCTCATTGTAACTGGAGGGGACCCTTTGCTGAGGGATGACCTTTTTGAAATAATCGAATACGCCACAAAAAACGAGTTCAGGGTTGCCATAGCATTCAGCGGTACGAATCTGGCAACAAAAGGGAGGCTGAGAAAGTTAAAAGACGTTGGAGTTTCAAGGATTGCAATCAGCATAGACGGGAGTAATGCTGAAGTTCATGACAGCTTTAGGGGTGTTAAAGGCACATTTGACATGAGCTTAAGAATTTTACACAATGCTAATAAAATAAACCTTCCAACCCAGATAAATACCACCGTAACCAACCACAACATTTACGATTTGCCCAACATAATGACGCTGGGAATTGAGAATGGAGTTGTGCTGTGGGATGTATTTTTTGTTGTTCCTACGGGAAGGGCTAGGGTTGAGATGATGCCTACACCTCAACAGTTTGAGGATATCTTGAATTGGTTGTACGACATTAGCAAAAAAACACAATTAAATGTTAAGAGCTCAGCAGCCACCCATTTAAGGAGAATTGAGCTGATGAGAGACAGGAATGAATACGTTTTGAACTTTGGCGATTTGTACTACAAATTGAATGAGGAGATGAACGGGATATTAAGTAAGTTTGAGAACGAAAGAATAGAAACGACTCAAGACAAGAAAGTCGTGGCTGGGGGACATGGCAGGAGTTTGACTGACGGAATAAGGAGAATGTATGGGATTACCGATGGCAGGGGAATGTTTTTTATCAGTCACACTGGAGAAGTTTATCCAAGTGGATTTTTACCACTGTTTGCCGGAAATGTCAGGAGGACTACGCTAAGGAAAATCTACATGAACTCAAAAATTTTCTTGGATTTGAAAAATCCAAACAACTTAAAAGGCAAGTGCGGGATTTGCGAATACAGATTCATTTGTGGCGGTTCAAGAGCCAGAGCCTATGCTTTGACGGGAGATTACTTGCAGGAAGAGCCCTGTTGCGTTTATATGCCGAAAATTACTTAGGCTTAAATCTCAGTATTGCTGCAATTCCACCAAATGCGTTGTACAGCATTGAACCTTCCTCCGATTCGGTAGATAAAAATTCCACATTCGTACCCATTTTCTCAGCCAAATCTGATAACTCCAGTATTATATCCTTTCTTTCTATTTCCTCCATTTGTATTCCGTCTTTTTCACACATAGGTGGTTTTTCTATGCCCTCTCTAACCGTAATCTCAACTTCTTTACCGCAAACCGGGCATCGGTATTTGACCCTCTCGTATCTCAAATCTTCAGATAACAACAAAGTGTCAACAGCCCCCAAGCTCAAATATCTCCTTATTTCCTCCTCACCATAAGCAGCCAATCCATCCTTTGCAATCTCACGCAAAAATCTGTTCATCAGCCTTTTTTCCCTCATTATGTCCAATTCTTGCAGGACATCTTGAGCCTTTTCAACCAACTCGAACAAACCGCTTTCATCAGTATAGCTCACATCAAACAACCCTATTACCTTTTTTTGTAGTTCATGATGTAGGTATTCTCCCTCATAAAACTCCTCTTTCGTTGGGCTTGGACCACCAATTAAAATTCCAACCAGATTCTCTTTGTGTGGTAGTAACGCTTCGCTCGCTTTTTCGCCAACCTTCTTGTAAAACTCGTGGATGGCTATCTGCCTCAGCCTCTCAAATCTCACACTACTTTGCCCACCCTGCCTATGCTTGCCGGGAACCATTGATGACGTATAGCTCAAAACCTCAATCCTCTTCCCCCTCAACAACCCAATCGTTGCCTCCCTCCTGTCAATCACTATCAAGCCATAAACCTTCTTTTCCACAAGCATCTCTTTCAATGGCTCCAAATAGAACGTAGAGTTGCAGTGGTATTTGTACAATGGAACGGGTTCAGGAGGTTCAATTATTTCAGTTATGTGCTTCTGCTTGCCATTGAAATCCACAACACCACTAATTATAACCATGCCGTGCTCTGGGGGTTTTTTGTAATACTTTAGTCTTTGAAGTATAGCCTCTAACCCAGCCATAACGTTTGTCCTCGTCTGTTTAGATTTTATGTTCGAAGCTTGGCTCAATTCACTCCTCAATTGATTGGATATGTCGGCAATATTTTTATCTGGTGGTATATATAGTGTAATAAGCTCAGTCCCCCTACCCTTATACTTTTCCAATTCCTCCAGCTTCCTCCTAAATTCATATTTCGTCTTGCTCGAGCTTGATTTTGTCATGGAATCACCTTGACGTTTGAGTGTGATTTGAGTTTTGTCAATCAGTTTAAAAACGTAATGCCATCGGAAAATACGAGATTCTTAAGCAAGTGATTGTGTTATGGTGATATGGTTGTTGTGGTCCATGCTGTTACTTGCGGAATTGTACGTGTCGAACATCTCCAAAATAAGTTGATTAGTAATTGTTAATTTAATAAAAACATAAAAAACAAATCAAAACTACGGAAAAATTTATTTTAATCCGCAAATTATTGGAAGTATGGACTACAAGGGTGTTGAGATCGAGGCTTTTCTCGGAGACATAACAAAACTTGAGATTGATGCAATCGTTAACGCTGCAAACACTCGCCTTTACATGGGGGGTGGGGTAGCAGGAGCCATTAAAAGAGCTGGAGGAAAAGAGATAGAAGATGAAGCTGTTAAAAAGGGTCCGATAAGGATTGGTGAAGCTGTTGAGACGACTGCTGGAAAGTTAAAGGCTAAATATGTAATCCATTCACCAACCATGGAGCTTGACTTCAAAACTGATGAAAATAAGATAAGGTTGGCTATGAGGGCTGCCTTGAAAAAGGCTGATGAACTTGGAATTGAAAGCATAGCCTTTCCAGCTTTGGGAACGGGAGTTGGAGGTTTTTCAAAGGATAAAGCTGCTAAGGTCATGGTAGATGAGTTGAAGAGGCACATTGATGAAGGAACGAAGCTTAAAAAGGTGATACTTGCTGACATCAACGAAGACCAGGTGGAGTGGTTTAATAAAGCGATTTCTGAGTTAAAATAGCTTAATCAGCATGAATGCAAAACAAATTATTCTCCTTGAAATTTTTTTGATTTTGGGAATAGTGGTGGGAGCAACAATAACTTACTTCTTCCTTTCAAAGGAAAAACCTTTGTTTGAGGAGGAGATCTCAATTGTAAACATCGAAGGAGAGATACTGTCGGGCTATGGAAACCAAGCATCATCCACAAAAATTGCAGGAAAGATAAGGGAGTTGGCTGACGATGGAAACGTTAAGGCAATAGTCTTGAGAATTAACAGTCCCGGCGGTACGCCAGCAGCAGCTCAAGAAATCGTTGAGGCTGTTGAATATGCCAAGAGAAAAAAGCCTGTTATTGCATCTTTGGGCGATTTGGCAACTTCTGGTGCGTATTACATAGCCCTGCCATGCAATCGCATTCTGGCAGAACCCGATACGCTAACGGGTAGCATAGGCGTAATATGGGTTGTTGAGATTAAGGTTAAAAAATACGAAGAGGAGGGTATAGACTACTTTATTGTTAAATCAGGAAAAATGAAAGATATGGGGGCAAGCTGGAAGAACGTCAGTGTTGAAGAGAAGGAAATCATGCAAGAGATAGTAAACAAGTCATTCCATCGCTTCTTAAACGAGGTTAAAATTCAAAGAAATTTAAGCGATGAGCAAATCAACCAAATAAAAGATGGTAAAGTAATTTTAGGATCGGATGCACTCAACCTGTCTTTGATCGATGAAATTGGTGGTTTAAATAAAGCAATTGAGGTTGCAAAGAACATGTCAAAAGTAAAGACAGCAAAGGAAAGGCTGTATTTACCAACTGAAGAAGGCTATAAAGCTGTGAACTACTTAGAAAGCAGTCCATACGGCTACATTTTGTGGAGTTCCAGACCGATTAAAGTGTTTGACTGATTATTTAATTACACCCACCAATTTTATATATTTATTCTCCAAGTCAACCCAAATGATAACTCTACTTGACTACGGAGCGGGAAACGTAAGGAGCGTTAG
Organism: Archaeoglobales archaeon; assembly: GCA_003662995.1. Lineage (GTDB taxonomy): Archaea > Halobacteriota > Archaeoglobi > Archaeoglobales > Archaeoglobaceae > B5-G16. The sequence goes on along the minus strand of QMZC01000033.1, from coordinate 11,566 downwards.
AAATGCCATAAGAAAGTTGGGATACAAAGTTAAAGATGTTTCCAAGCCTGAAGATATAACGAACGCAAAAAAACTGATTTTTCCCGGAGTTGGCAGCTTTGGTAGTGCGATGAAGAGGTTGGAGGAGGATGGATATATCGAACCACTCATTGACTACATAAAATTGGGAAAACCCTTTTTAGGGATATGCTTAGGATTGCAAACCTTGTTTGAGGGGAGCGAGGAAGCCCCAAACGTTAAAGGGTTGGGAATTATAAAAGGCTACATAAAACGATTCGATGATACTAAGTTGTCAGTCCCGCACATCGGATGGAACGGTATAAAGATAAAAAAACCGTCAAGGCTGTTTATTGACTATAACAACGAAAAACTCTACTTTGTACACTCATATAGAGCGATTCCAGATGAGAACAACAAAGACTGGATTCTCACAACGACTGATTACGGAGGAGAGTTCATTAGTGCCGTGCAAAAAGGAAATGTTGTTGCCGTTCAATTCCATCCGGAAAAAAGCGGTATGGCTGGTTTAAAAATTTTGAAGAACTTTCTGGAATCGGATAAGTTAGAAACGCATACGAAACTAAAAACAATCAAAACACCAAACATGACAAAACTTGCAAAGAGGATTATAGCCTGCTTGGACGTAAGAACAAACGATGAGGGAGATTTGGTTGTTACGAAAGGTGACAAGTACGATGTTAGGGAGAAGGGCAGGGTAAGAAATTTGGGAAAACCAGTCGAATTGGCAAGGAGATACTTTGAAGAGGGTGCAGACGAGATAGTCTTCTTAAACATTACCGGATTTAGGGATTTTCCATTGAAAGACCAGCCAATGCTTGAAGTTTTGAGATTAACATCCGAAAACGTGTTCGTTCCGTTAACGATTGGTGGTGGAATACAAGATTACACGGACTACGATGGTACACACTACTCAGCTTTGGAGGTGGCATCAGAATACTTTAGGTCAGGAGCAGACAAAGTTTCAATAGGGAGCGATGCCGTGTATGCTGTTGAAGAATACTTAAAGCACGGTAAGACTGGTAACAGTTCAATTGAGCAAATTTCGAGGGTTTATGGAAGTCAGGCTGTTGTTGTTTCGATAGACCCAAGAAGAATTTACGTGGAGTCGCCTGATGAAACAGAACACAACGTAATCAAAACGTCTATACCGGGACCTAATGGCGAAGAATACTGCTGGTATCAATGCACTGTGAAAGGGGGAAGGGAAGGAAGGGATGTTGATGCTTTACAAGTGGCTACGATATGTGAAAAGTTAGGGGCTGGAGAGATATTGCTCAACTGCATCGATAGAGATGGGACGAAGCTTGGCTATGATATTGAGTTGATTAACCACATAAAGAGTGCCGTTAGCATTCCTGTCATAGCTTCAAGCGGTGCTGGAAGCGTAGAACACTTTTATGAGGTTTTTGCAAAAACAGATGTTGAGGCTGCTTTGGCAGCAGGAATATTTCATAGGAAGGAAGTTTCAATTCAAGAAGTTAAAGAGTACTTGAGAATGAGGGGGATTGAGGTTAGAGATTGAGGTTAGGGATTAGAATAAGATTAAGTTAAACTGCCACCAAAATTTTACCACCACAAAAACTTTAACAACCTCTTACTTACTTTGTCCATGCATGTATCGGTATTTGATACGACGCTCAGGGATGGCGAGCAAACACCAAACGTGTCGTTTCCACTAAACTACAAAATTCAGATAGCAAGGCAACTTGACAAGCTCGGCGTTGATGTGATTGAAGCTGGATTTCCCGCAGCATCTAAGGGGGAGTTTGGGGTAGTAAAAACGATTTCAAAGCTTGGGTTAGATGCAAAGATTTGTGGGTTGGCAAGAATCGTTAAGCATGATATTGATGCCGCCTTGGATTCTGAAGCTGATATGGTTCACATTTTCATCTCAACATCAAAAATTCAGATTGAGCATACGATAAAGAAAAGCTACGATGAAATTGTTGAAATGTCCGTTGAGGCGGTTGAGTACATAAAGGATCACGGCAGATTGTGCATGTTCTCTGCGATGGATGCCACAAGAACTGAATTGGACTTCTTAAAAAGAATAAATAAAGCTGTTGAGGAGGCTGGAGTTGATATAATAAACGTTCCAGACACCGTTGGAGTTGCAACGCCGTTCAAGTTCTACGAGTTGATTAAAGAGCTTAGAGAACACTTGAAGGTTCCAATTGATGTTCATTGCCACAACGACTTTGGGTTGGCGGTAGCAAACACCTACGCTGGTGTCATGGCTGGGGCGAATGAGGTTCAAGTCACAGTTAACGGAATTGGTGAAAGGGCAGGAAACGCATCGTTAGCGGAGGTTGTAATGGTTTTACATAGCCTTGAAGGTATTAAAACGAACATAAAGACTGAATACCTAGTTGAGACTTCAAAGCTTGTTGAGAGGTTCAGCGGTATAAAGATACCACCAAATACGCCGATTGTTGGGGAAAATGCGTTTAGCCACGAAAGTGGAATACATGCACATGGTGTGATTAAGGAAGCTTCAACGTTTGAACCTGGTGTTATCACTCCAGAGATGGTTGGGCATAAGAGGAGAATCGTGATTGGAAAGCATGCTGGTAGCTATCAGATCAAAAAGATGTTGGAGGATGCTGGATATGCCGTTGACAACGAGAGCCTTGCAAAGATCGTTGAGAAGATCAAAGAGTTAGGGGATAAGGGTAAGAAGGTAACCGACTTAGATTTGTTCACGATTGCCGAAGTTGTGCTTGGCGAGCTTAGAAAGGAGGAGAGGGCGATACTTGTCGATGAGATCACGGTTCTGACGGGCAACAAGATTACGCCGACAGCCGTTGTAAATGCTAAGGTTTCAGATGAAAAGAAGGTTACGTCTGCAATTGGTGTTGGTCCTGTGGATGCTGCTCTAAAGGCTGTAACGAATTTGGTTGGTGAAAAGATTAGAATTACAGAGTTTAAGATGGATGCAATAACTGGGGGAAGTGATGCGTTAGCAGAGGTTTACGTCACGGTTGAGGATGAGAACGGAAACTCTTTTACGGCAAGAGCTGCAGGTCCAGACATCGTTATGGCTTCGATAGATGCCGTTATCAACGCTGTAAACTATTTGATGTTCAAGAAAAGGAGGAAATCCTAAATTACTCTATTGTCTCTATTGTTTTTGTCTTTTTAACTCAGTATGTTACATCCAAAATTATCGTCAAGCGCTTGCAAGATCTTAAATTTTCATTTGGAGAGTTACTTTGGTAATTTATGTTATTAATGAGCGTTTTTACTCTTTGATGCAAGACCAAGTGTTTCTAAGGTTAAATCAAAGAATGAGCAGGGTAATAAAAAGTTTTTTAAGCTAAAATGAGGCTGATGGGATTTCTAAACCAGAATCAAACAGAAGACAAAATAACAACAAAAATCAGTGCGGGGGGAGGGATTCGAACCCTCGAACCCCTACGGGACGGGACCCTGAATCCCGCGCCTTTGTCCGCTCGGCAACCCCCGCTTGTGCGTATTTTTGCATTATGATTTATGAAAGTTGTGGTAATTCTCAAAATCTCAAGAAGTAATTTTCAAAAAATTGATTACAAAGTTGAAAATTAAAATTTAATTAGCACGTATTTCACCTTCAAGCCACAATGCAAAGTTCAACATAGTATTCTCATCAAAATAATTACCAATAACTTGCATACCTACAGGCAATCCCTTCACAAACCCTATTGGAATTGATAGGGCTGGCACACCAGCCAGATTTATTGGCACAGTATTTACATCCATCTTATACATCGTCAATGGGTCAGCCAACTCTCCAATCTTAAACGGCAAAGCGGGCATTGTTGGGGAGATGAGCACATCAAAATTCTTGAAAGCCTTAATAAAGTCGTTCTTTACCAAAGTCCTAACCTTCAAAGCTTTTAAGTAATACTTGCCATAATAGCCTGCTGATAAGGCGTAACTTCCAAGCATTATTCTCCTCTTAACCTCCTTACCAAATCCCTCTGCCCTCACCTTTGAGAAGTATTTAGTCCAAGAATCGAGCTTATCCAATGCATATCCATACCTAACACCGTCATACCTTGCTAGATTCGATGAGGCTTCACTCATCGCTATTATATAGTAGGCAGCCAGTGCGTACTTGAAGGATGGCATTTCAATCTCATCAACTTCATGTTTGGATTTTATTGTTTCAACAACCTCGTAAAATTTGTCTATCACTTCATCCTTTGCTCCCATCTCCTTTATTATCCCAATTTTCAATTTTTTATCTTTCATTTCGAACTTAAACTCCTTTCCAGCATTTGTTGAATCTCGTTCATCTTTTCCAGCAATAACCTCAAAAAGTAAAATTAAGTCTTCAATACAACTCGCCATCGGCCCTATCTGCTCCAATGAGTTTGCGTATGGAATCAAACCGTACCTTGAAACATATCCATACGTAGGCTTTAAACCGCAAACTCCACAAAAACTTGCAGGACAGCGAATACTACCTCCAGTATCACTACCCAAGGCTAAAACTGCTTCCCTCCCCACAACAGCCCCACTTCCACCACTGCTTCCACCAGCAACTCTACCCAAGTCGTAGGGATTTCTCACAACGCCAAAATAAGACGTTTCTGTTGTAGTACCCATCGCAAACTCATCCATGTTTGTCTTTCCAACTATTATCGCCCCCTCTGCCTTTAACCTTTCAACAACGTGGGCATCGAATGGTGGTATGTAATTGTGAAGGATTTTAGATGCGCATGTAGTTCGCAAGTTTTTAGTTGTTATACAGTCTTTAACAGCAACAGGTATTCCAGCCAACTTTCCTTTTAGTTCGCCTTTATCAAACTCCTCTGCTCTCTTCAAAGCATCTTCCTTATTTAACGTTATATAGGCGTTCAATTTGCTCTTTTCAATTTTATCAAAAAGCTCAGAAACTAAATCGTAAGCTTTTTCACTTTCAAGCCTCTCTCTCCAGTTTTTAACTGTCATCATCTCCATTCTCAATCACTCCACAATTCTTGGTCCTTTGAAGTATCCATCTTCAACATGCTTTGCATTCTTTAACACTTCATCCCTAGGCAATGATTTTTTTGATACATCTTCTCTAAAAACGTTGTTTAGAGGTAGAACCTGAAATGTGGGTTCAACTTCTTCTTCAATCTCATCAAGAATATTGAAGTATTCCAAAATGCTTTGGAATTCTTCTTTGAAATCGTCTACTTCTTTATCATCAATCTCGATTTTTGCGAGGTTTGCGATGTGATAAACGTCATCTCTTGTAATCATACTCGTGGTTATTTCAGACTGAATAAAACTATTTCTATCAGCTCTGTATTAAGTTTTTAGTGCAAGTTTACCAATCCTACCACCGCTAAACTGCCCCAAAAAGAAAGCAAAGAAAAATAAGGGGATATGCGTCCACGAAACTTGGGCAAGAATACGTAGTACAACAATTAACGGTACGGGCAGATGTATGGCTAAAAACCATTCCTTTGACATCTTTTTTGTTTTACTTCTCCAGTATCCAAATGGAAGGTTTAGCATGAAGGTTAAGAGTAGAGCCAAGATTTCTGCGTACACGTGGCAGAATTTTGCATCAACAACTAATATTTTTCGATATACGGGTTAAGATTAAATCAAAGATTTCGGAATTAAACCTTGTAACATCATGAGATCAACAATAACCAAAGCCACCATAGCCTCAACTACTGGAACAGCCCTTGGCACTATGCATGGATCGTGCCTTCCTTTTATTTCTATTATTTCTTCCTTTAAATCAACGCTAACAGTCCTTTGCGGTTTTGAGATGGAGGGGGTGGGTTTTATCGCCGCCCTAACAACGATGTCGTCGCCATTTGATATGCCCCCTAACACTCCGCCAGCATTGTTGGTTTCAAAGGCTATTTTGTTGTCTCCAACAACAATCGGATCGTTATTCTCACTCCCCCTCATCTTTGCAACTTTAAAGCCAGCACCAATCTCAACACCCTTAACGGCGGGAATTCCCATAATCGCAAAAGCAAGATAAGCATCGAGTTTTAAAAAAACCGGCTCACCTATGCCAGCAGGTACGTTTTTGACAATAACTTCTACAATTCCTCCAACACTATCCTTCTCCTTCATGACCTCAAGTATCTTTTCCTCCATCAACGCCGATTTCTCTTCATCTGGACATCTAACAACGCTTTTCTCTGCTTTTTCATAAATCTCATCAACACTTAACCCAGAAACGTCACATGATATCCCACCAATCTCCTTGGTGTAGCCAACAATTTTAATCCCAAATTTATCAAGGATTTTTTTAGCAATCGCCCCAGCAGCAACCCTCGCAACTGTTTCCCTTGCCGAAGCCCTACCTCCACCTCTCCAATCCCTCATACCGTACTTGGCATAGTATGTATAATCAGCATGTCCGGGGCGAAAGACGTGTTTTATATGCTCATAAGGCTTGGAGTCAACATCTTTATTTTCAACGATAATTGAGATTGGCGTACCCAACGTTCTACCATTAAAAACTCCCGATAAAATTATAGCCTTATCTTCTTCCTTTCTCTTCGATGCTAACCTTCCTCCTGGCTTTCTTCTATCTAATTCTTTCTGTATGTCTTTTTCGCATAACTCTAGGTTTGAGGGGCAGCCATCAATGATACACCCCACTGCTTTACCATGACTCTCCCCATAACTTGTTAGCTTAAAGGCATAACCAAATGTATTTCCGACCATGTAACAAATACGTTTAAAACATTAAACCTTTACCGATGAAAAGTGACAAAATCCAAACAAGCAAATCCCCCACAAACACAGAAATTAAAAACCCTATTGTGATGAAGATTAGGAATGGTAAAGCTGGAGTAGCCCAAATCCTGTCAATTGTTCCCTTCTCCGCCTCTCTCTTCAATCTTGAAATCATCTTTAAATCTGGCTCTACACCCCTCTTTACCCTTTTAAACTCATCACCGTCAAAGTATTCAAGCAAATTGTAGAATTTTGGAATGCTTTTTGCATCAACTTTAACGCCAACAAAGTAATAAAAGAGATCTCTTTTAATGTTCTTCAATCCCTCCTTTGTCAAATTCCTGAAAAACATGTAAATTAAAAGTAAAGGAGCAGAAATTACGGAGTTTGATAACACGGAGAAGCTAAAAACCCCAAAACCATTATTTAATACCGGAAAGATCAGAATTTTCGGGTAAATTGGAAAAGCTATGGCTAAAACCATCAACGCCTTAGCATCAGCCCCACCGTAAGCTCCAATGTAATACAGCATGTAGGCAAAGCCAACCATGAGCAAAAACTGAACGATTGCAAAAATGAAGGTAGTAAAGCTGTATTTTAGCAACAAAAACTCTACAACATCTAATGGAATAAACACTAAAAGCATGTACTTCCAAACTTTGTTTGGTACCCTCCTTTCCCTCAAATCGAGCTTGCATGTGTAGATTAAAAATAAAAAAGCCACCACAACCTTTATTGAAAACAATGCATCAGATAGATACATAAAAATCAAAAATTATCCATATAGCTGTATTAAATCTGAAACAATGGCACTTGCCGTCTCCCTCTTCCCAGCACCTTTTCCAACCACGACAACATCACCAGCTAAATCCGTCTTGATTAACAGGGCGTTTAGAGTTCCTTGCAATGCAAGGGGGTGTTGTAAAGGAATTAGCCTTGGAGAAACTTTTAGTCCGTTACTTCCAGCCTCAGCTATCAACCTTATCGTGTAACCTTTCTCCATTGCTACATCAAAAGCCTCAGGCGTGATTTCTCTTATTCCAGTAATCTCAACATCTTCAAATTTCGCATCAATTCCTAACAAAGCGTTTGCCACAATTACAAGTTTTGAAGCAGCATCAATTCCATCAACATCGTAGCTTGGGTCAGCTTCCGCAATCTTCAACTCCTGAGCCTCAGCCAAGATTTGCTCAAAGGGCATCTTCTCCTTCTCCATCCTTGACAGGATGTAGTTGCAAGTACCATTCAGAATTCCCTTTATGCTCAGTATTTTGTTTCCAGCCAAGCAGTTGTTCACAAGCTTAATGACAGGCATTGCTCCACCAACAGTTGCTTCAAACAAAAGCTTACAATTGTTTTCTTTAGCCAACTCAATCAACTCGCTGTATGCAACGACCAATGGACCTTTATTGGAAGTTATTACGTTTTTTCCCCTCTTCAATGCTTTTTTTATATAACTCAACCCGGGTTCGCCGGTTTCAATGTTTGTGATGGTAGTTTCAATAAGTAAATCAAAATCTTGGTTTTCCACAATCTCCATTGCATCCATGCCTTCTGGCAAACCTCTTTCCCTTTTAATTTTGATGGCATTCAACAAATCAAAATCTCCAATCAACGAACCTTTTGAGTCTGCAACAGCCACAACTTTGTAATCGCCTATAATCTGCCTTAGATAATCTCTCTTTTCCATTAAAACCTCTGCAACACCCTGTCCAACCGTCCCAAATCCGATGATAGCAATTTTTATCATGAGAACTCCTCGTTTATAGGTTCTATCACCAAAATCTTCTTTTCCTTACAAATAACCTTCAACAGCTCAACAGCTTTCCTCAAGTTTTCTTTTCCAGTTGCAGAGATTGTAATCAAAGCTGTTGAGGGTTCATTGAGTTGTGGCATGTTAATGTGTAGATCAATCACCTCAGCATATCCAGTCGAGTCTATCCTGTTGATAGTATCACTTATGTCTGTATGCACTATGTGTCCAACTAAAAGCAAGGATGAAGTCGTTACCAACCTAACTTCATTGTACTCCCTAACAGTAATTCCACTTGCTTTTAGCGCATCTACTAGCTCTGGAACCTTATTCTCATCAATCTCTATGGATATTTCAACAGGGATTTTTTTCAGTGGCGTTATCTTGTCTCTTTTGTGTACTATTCCAATAACGTTTCCACCAAGCCTTGAGATAGGCTCAAGGGTTTTTATCAGTTGACCAGGCTTATCCTTAAGCTCAACGATCAGTGTGAACATCATAGTTGGCTATGCTCTGTTGTAGAGTATATATGGTTAATCATCGTTATTCATAGATCGGTACGCCCTCTGATTCTGTAATCTTCCTAAACTCCTCAATGAGCTTCTTTGTGATTTTTCCGGGCTTTCCATCCCCAACTTTCCTGCCATCGATAGCCACTATTGGTGCTATTTCTGCTGCCGTACCAGTCACAAAGACCTCATCTGCTGTGTACAAATCATACAACCCTATGTTCGTCTCTTGGAATGGAATTCCAAGCTTTTGGATTATCTCTATCACAACAGCCCTTGTTATTCCCCCAAGGTTGTTAATTATCGGCGGTGTTGTAATCATTCCATTTTTTACAACAAAAACGTTGTCTCCACTGCCTTCAGAAATGTATCCGTTGTGATCCAAGAATATAGCCTCATCTCCTCCCTTTGCATTCGCCTCAATCTTTGCGAGGATGTTATTCAAATAATTTAACGACTTGATGTTTGGGGGTAAGGCATCAATTGCGTTCCTCCTTGTCGCAACCGTAACAGCCACTAAACCTTTCTCATACAAATCTCCGTAAAGTTTGCCCCATTCCCTCGTTATTACTATAATAGACGGTTTTCCACACTTTCTTGGGTCTAAGCCCAAATCGCCAATACCCCTCGAAACTATTGGTCTGATGTAAGCATCCTTAAGCTTGTTTTTTCTAAGAGTTTCAAGGATAATCTCAGCAAATTCTTCCTTGGTTATTGGTATCTCCAAGTCGATAGCCTTAGCGGAATCGTAAAGTCTGTCTAAGTGTTCCATTAATTTAAAAACCCTTCCATTGTAAGCCCTTATACCCTCAAAAACCCCATCTCCATATAGAAATCCGTGATCAAAAACACTTATCTTTGCCTCACTTTCTGGAACAAATTTGCCGTCAATATACACAAGCAAATCATCATCCAACATTGGGATTGTATTTTCAATACACATTATAAATTTTCTGTTTGTTTTGTTTATTGGGGTACGTTAGGGGATTTCACATAGTACTTCACATGTAGAAGTACCGGAGGATATCTTATACTCTTTTTCACATAGTTTTCGTTTTATATTTTTTATATTGTTTTTGTTTTCTTCTAAATGAAAGACTTACTATGAATGCCGTTACCCATGCTTTTGGTTGTCCTGATCTCTCCAATTCGCACAAACTCTATTGCATTAAGAATTTTTTCGAGTGGTTGCTTGTCTTTATTCACAATTACAAAATTTTTGTTAAAATCTGTTGTAACAACCAGTACAAATCCCCTGCCCAACAACCACGATAGGATTAGCATAATGCCTGAAACTACAAAGATGATCGGAATTGCAAGTGTGACAAGCAAAGTTGTCAGGAAATCGTACACCTGATTTATATATGCACCAACAATAAAAAGTTGAATAGCAGAAATTACGAAAATCAATCCCGCAACAAAAAATCCCCATTTTGCATCTCTGATCATGCTCACAGCTTTTATGCCATTAACATCAACTATATGCAATTCGTTGTCTGAATTTATAACAAGCCTTCTTTCAGTTACACTAATCTTTCCGGATTTTGTCTTTAAATTATCAACCTCAACCACTTCGGTCTCGAATATTATCTTCTCTGGTATCAGCAATGTCATATATCGAGGCTTAAATCTCTATCTACAATAGGAAGCACGTCAGATAACGTTGCAATTCCATCTCTAATGCTGTACTTTAGTGCCATGGTGTATGTGTGGTACATAATTGCTGGATCTTCACTCTTTTCCACCTCGATGAACACATCGTGGAATGAGAGCAACTTATTGACCACATCAGAGTTGTTGTTGATTATACATGTGAACATTATTCCCCTCTCATGCTCTATTATTGCTCTTATTGCAGAATTGATGTTAATGCCGTAAAGAGGCAAAAAGTTTAAGCCGAAAGAGATTATAATATCTCTATTTACCGGAAGTTTTTTCACAACTTCAGGCAAATCCTCAATAAAATCCACCTTTTCAAGTTCATGCAGAAATACACAACTTTTTTGGGAGTAAACCACCAAAGCGTCGCCTTCTATTGGAAATCCGTACTTCTTTCCAAGATGATTTATTCTCTCAACTGCTGCATCCGTCCACAAAATCCAAAACGGCTCACCAAAATTTTCTGAGATCCACTTGGACACAAAGAGAAAACTATAGAGATCTGGAAACGTTATCAGCATCCTGTCCCCATTTCCAGCATTTTCCAACACTGTTTTTAGCAATCCCATGTTTAGTTACTAAATTTTGGTGAAATATAAGTTTTTCCTCTATTATTTTAATTTCATATTTACAAATTCAAAGTTTAAATCGCATTTTTGAAATTACAAATTCGAAGGAAAATATTTTATTATCCGTACAAAAGATAATGACATGGATGCAAAAGATGTGGCATTCACAGTATTAGCCGTATTTTCATCTATCATGCTCGTTAATAAGTGGCTATCGCTGTATGGCAATGAAGATATGAGTGTAGTCTTCTTTGCTGCACTGCTTACCTTCTCATTTTCAGCTTTGATCATTAAAACAAAGTAATGTGCAACAGAAACTTTCCAATGATAATAATAAGGCAAATCTTAAATATAATACTCGGCAATGATTAATC
>QMZC01000032.1 GCA_003662995.1 Archaeoglobales archaeon | reverse complement strand
CTCGTTTATCTCTTCAGTACTCTTTCTGCTCTCCTCAGCCAACTTCCTAACCTCATCAGCAACAACAGCAAACCCTCTTCCATGTTCTCCTGCTCTGGCAGCTTCTATTGCAGCATTCAATGCCAACAGGTTTGTTTGGTCTGCTATTGATTTGATTTTCTCCGTTACCTTTCCTATGTTTCTTACTGCGTTGTTCAAATCATTAACCATTTTTGCTGCTTTGTCTATTTCCTCTGTAATTGTTCCAAGAATCTCCAAAGCTTTTTGACCTTCTGTTTTAGCCTTTTCAGCATCATTTGATGCTTGTAATGCGAAGCTTGTCGATTCTTCTGCCTCTTTATTCAATTTTTCAATAGCCTCTTTTGTGGATTTCAAGTTAACTGCCGATTCATTCGCAAGACGTGACAAGTTCTCACTTCCTGTCGCTATTTGCTGTGATGCTGCACTTATCTGTTGCATACCAGCATTCAACTGATTTACAGCCTCATTTGCTTGTTTGATTTCATCTGTAGTATTTTTCATACCTTCCATTATTTCTGCCACAATCGCTTTCAATCCTCTGACAAATTCATTAAAAGCATCAAAAGTCTTGCCAAACTCATCATCTTTCTCTTTTTCTATCTTAACATTGAGATGACCGGATTCAACTTCCCTAATTGCCTCTCCTAGTTTGTTAAGGCAGCGATTACTATAGTTAAGCAAATCTTGGATTTCTTTCTCCTTCTCCTTAAGCGTTGTGACGTCCATTACTTGCTCAATAACTTCAACAACTTCACCTTTCTCATTCTCAAGTGGTGTAGCAACGTAGAGAATAGGTATTTCCTTGCCATCAGGCTTGGCAACTGTCTCACCGAGCCTCACTTCTTTGTATTTCATAGCCTGATAGCATCTGCATTCTTCTGTCCTGCAATGCTCTGTGTTGAATATCTTGTAGCACTTCATTCCTATTAGTTCTTCAGGTTTTTTGTTCACCAAACTTGCACCAGCTTCATTTATCATCAGAACATTGAAATCTGTGTCTATCTTCATTACTGGAGTTGTTAGGCTGTTAACGATCCGATTGATTTCTTTTTCCTTTTTCTCAATCTCTGAAATCATAGAAAGATCAACAATGTATTCCACGCATCCAGTAACATTGCCATTAACATCAACGATTGGTGTAGCTGTATACATTACTGGAATTTCTTTGCCGTTTATTCTTGCCACCGTCTCACCTTTCTTAACTTCGTTTGCCAACATGGCTTGATAACACCTGCATTCATTTGTCCTACAATGTTCGGTGTTAAAGACGTCCCAACACTTTATTCCTACCAGTTCTTCGGGCTTTCTACCTACAATCTCAGCTCCAGCCTTGTTTATGTATTCAACGTTGAAATCTCTATCAATTGCCATAACTGGTGTCGCTACTCCTTCCAAAATTTGGTTTTCCTTCCTTAAAGACACATTACTAACGACTTCTTCTACTTCCGAACTCACGCCACTCCCCCCAAAGGTTTTGTTTTTTGAATATTTTTTTAATATATATTTTTTTCCTGTAAAGATATAATTATAAATATGTATTTGAATACTTGAATTATAAATTTATATATATATTAAAAAACTAAAATAAATTACTCAAAATTTAAGACTTAGCCAACCTCAACTTCATTGTGTAAAAGCTCTCATCTTCGGAATTCATTGGGATTGTTCTGGCAATCTTGAAACCCGCTTTTTCATACAGTTCGATAGCACTTCTATTCATCATATCAACGTCAATTTCAACATCCTCAATGCCTTTTTCTTTTAAAATCTCCAAAATAGCTTTCAACAGCTCTGTTGCGATCCTTCTGTTCCTGTATTCTGGATGTACTGCTACCTTCATTATCACTGCCCTATTTTGTTTGCAGCAAACGGCAACCAAGTAGCCTACAACCTTTTTTGTTTCATAATCCTCATAAACGATTAGTATATTCCTCAAAGCAGCGTTAAAGTAATTGTAATCCCATGGATCTGGGAAAGATAACCGTTCTATCTCCACAATATCATCCAAATCTTTTTTTGTTGCCGATCTAATTCCCATAATGAAATTTGATATTCTATTATTTATGATTTTTGTCTGAACATACTAAATAAAATTGTAATTATATTTTAAAATATTCAACGATTCTTGGATTGGAAAACAAGGAGTCTTTTAAGGCTACAATACGGTTTTCATCCACTTCATCCAATTTTTCCATACACATCTCACATATCAATGCAGTTTTGTATTCTACATACTCCCTTTTAATCGGATAAGCATTATAAATATCGTAGGTTTCCGTCATCTTTAGCGGAAAACCGCAGCTAAAGCACAAGCTTTTCATCGGGCTTTCAGAAATCAATCCAACTTTTTCAGGTATGCTCAAAGCAGCAATCAGAAAAGCATTATGGGGGTTTTTGAAGTTTTCATAATACTTTACCCTATCGTAAAACAGTTTTTTACACGCTTTTGATGCTTGCTTTAACACCTCTTCATCCATCTCTCCCGCTTGCAGTCCATAACACCAGTTGTAAGCCTGAGGCTCTATTGCTACAACCAACTTGAGAGAATGAAAGTCGAAGTAGATTGGGACAAAAGGTTGAGCTTTACATGAGACTGGTTTGTGTTCGTGAATTTCACACCTGTTATTTTTCAAAAATATACATGCATCGTTTTCTTTCCTCAACTTATAAATTCCAGGGGCAATCTCGTATGCAAAATCAGAATAACCTAAATTAAGCAAAATTTTGTATTCTCCACTATTCAAATCGGCAGGCGTTTTACAGCATTCGTAACACTCCCATTCGGGTAGACAGTTAAAAGTAACACCGTCGTGATATACCACTTTCACACCATTGTAATCAAAGGACTTCAAAGTTTTGCCCTTCAAATATTCTTTTTTGAGCATACACATCAACTCCACCACTACTGAATAATTTTTCGCCGATACACTTAAAAAATTTGAGTGTAGCGATGCTTAATGGACATTGAAAAAATTGGGAGAACACTTGAAATCGCAGAAGAAAGGCAATTTACACTAACAATAAACGGATTTCCGTATCACATAATGTGCACACCATTGGATTTAGAAAGTATGGTTTTGGGTTTTATAGTTACCGAAGGTTTTACGAACAGTATTGAAAAGGTGGAACACTTTGAATTGGACGATAAAAAATTTGAGGCTGTGGTTAAAATTAACAATGACGATTTGCAACCAGAGATAAGGTCTTCCGGGTGTATAGGAATTTTTAGAGAATGTGAGGAACTTAAAGAAGTTTATGCAAAAAACAAGTATTCAATAGAGGAATTAAGAGAATCCTTAGGTTATTTGGATATTGATGAATACAAGAGAACGAGGGGTTACCACGTCGCATGCATTGTCGATAAGAAAGGTTTGATTAGGAGAGCTTACGATGTTGGAAGACATAACGCCGTTGATAAGGTTGTTGGGATGTGCTTAAAAGAGAACATTGATTTTAGTACTGTTTTTTTACTAATTTCGGGCAGAATTTCAAGAGGCATGGCTTTAAAGTGTGTTAGAGCTGGAATACCCTTAATCGTTTCAAAGGCGGCAATTTTTGATTCTGCAATCGAAGTTTGTAAGAAAACTGGATTGTCAGCAGTTTCTTTTGCAACAAACATCGTTGTGAAGGGTAAAGCTATAGAGTAGAAAAATTATTTATTTTTTCATGAGAAACCTTAATCGTGTTCTTAGGTGTAGATGTTGGTGTGAAGAAGAGTCATGCGGCGGTGATTAGTGGTGAAAAGGTACTTTACATTGGTGTATTTGATGAGTGGTTCGAGAATTTCGAAGGTTTTAAAATAAAAGCTGCGGGAATAGATGCTCCCCTTTCTTTCCCAAAAAAAGGATTTAGAGAGTGTGAGAGGTTGCTCTTAAAGATGGGGATAAGATTATTCCCACCAAACGCTCCATTTTTTAAGATTATTGGCCTAAAAGGCATTGAAATTGCTGAAATGCTGAAAAAAAGAGGTATTGATGTTTACGAAGTTTATCCTTACGCTTCGAGAGTATTTTTGAACATAGCTCCAAAGTCTAAAAAGACTTTGAAGATTGGTAAAGAGGAGATTTTGGAGAAGCTGAAAGAATTTGTTGATGTTGAGGATGTTAAAGACCACAATGAAATTGACGCAATAATTGCGGCTTTAACTGTTAAGCTTTATTACGAGGGAAAGGGATTCCTAATCAAGGGCTTTGATGGTGAGATACTCGTTCCAAAGCCATTAAATAGAGATTTACAAGTTTCTTTGGCTTCTTTGTTGAACGTTTAGTTAATTTTATATATTTTATATTTTAAAAATTATTAAAAACTAAAAGACAACTACATAAATTTGTTCAAAAAGTTTTGTACACTCTCACTCTTCATGGGTTTTACTTTAGTAAAACACCCATCAAGATAAATATACAGCATAATACCATACTTCTGCATAATTTTAGCGAATTCGTGAGAAATTTCTTTTTTTCTTTTAATATTATCTCCTATTATGCCCCCACATTCAATATTAAAATCAGGATCACAAAAAATTGCAACCTTTTTGGTTTTTACATTAAAGAACTTCTTTATAAACAATTCCTCATATATTATAAGCTGTCCAATGGCTTTTGCGATTGTATCAGCGTTAAATTTTGATTTGAATTCGCAAATATATGTTATGTTATCATAGCCATGTATGACTAAATCTATCTTCCGATTTTCAATAGGTATACTAGAATAGAGGCTGTAACCTTTCAAAGTAATTTGGTAGTCTTTTTTATACTCTCCAGGAATTACCCTATTTTCAATAAATTTATCTACACACCAAGTTTCATCACCAACAAAAGCGGTCTTTTTAATTTCATTGCCATACATTTTTTTGTAGTACTTTTCTTTGCCTATTCTAACACCATCTACAAATCTTTCTGCAACTTCGTCGATAGGTCGGTATTTTTTCATAATTTACCACCTAATCAAATTAAAAAGGTGGGCACGCCTCGGGTCGATCCGCCTTACAGGGGGTTGAAAACTTTAAACTCCTCCTCCCCGCACCCCCGAAAGCGCCGGTCGTCCGGGGTAAGCCTGCTCCCTTCCGGGCCTAAGCCAGTCCCCCCGGTAAATGTAGGTGACAGCCCCTCCGAGCAGCCAGCCTACAACCGCCAGCCCTTCGGGACGGGGATTCTACGGAGTTTAAAGCCCATCGCCCCCTGCTTAGCGGACCTTCCCTCGGCTTCGGCTCCCGCATATCGACGGTTTCGGGTTACAGGGGACGCCGAACCCCCCAGCCTAGCCCACCAGAATAACTTCTGTTGTTGTTAATTAAACCTTTGCTTGCAGTTTTTCAATCAACACATCAACCCCGAAAGATTTATTAACATATGTAATTATATAATTACATATGGAGGAGATGAAAAACATGAGGAAGATTTGGAAAGTAATGTTAGTGTTGGGTGTTGGAGTGTTGCTAACTGCAACAGCTTACGCGTACAACTACACCAGCAACTCTACGTATGCTAACGCTGTACAACCACAACAAAAGGCTGAAGATTTGCTGAGAAGCGTTGAAGTAAAGGAAGTTTACAGCTACAAATTCAACACAACCCACTACGTGTTGTTGAAGGATGGCAAAATGGTTGGAGTGATTTGGAAAGGCTCAAAGGATGACGTATCAATTGGTACGATAACACCGACAAGGTGGGGGGCAAAGGCTACACTAATTTGCAACAGTGAAGTTGTAGGGCGATTGTTTGTTGATGGAAAGCCAGTAGGGTGGCGGTCAGATAGCAAAGTTGGTAGTGGACATGACGGATGTGGCAATGGAAATGGATACAGACATGGATTTAAACATGAATACGCTTAATCAAAGGTGATGCTGTATGAATAGAAGATTAATTAAAACGATAACCGATGTGTTGCTGTTAGTTGGTTTAACAGTAATGGGTGTGACTGGAATTGGAATGTACTTGGCTCCGTCTGGAAAAATTGCGAAAGTTACGAACTGGACATTCTTGGGATTGGATAAGTACACCCTAGGAGACATCCACACTTACTTTGGCTTTACAATGCTTGCTATTGGATTGCTACATCTAACACTAAACTGGAAACCTCTGAAATCGCTACTTAAAACTTTAAATAATAGTAAATCGGACACGATCAAGGTAACCGCTACAATCTCGACTATAATAGCAGGTGTGGTTGTTTACCTGAACGTATGAGAGTGATAAGAATGAGTAAATTGAATATAGAGGAATTTTGTACATGAGGGGAGAGGAGAGACTCGCGAGACGTGTATCAGATTTTATATGACAAGTGGAAACTGCAAATCTTTGCCAACATAGCCAAGTTGGAGAATTTGCAAATCCGAAACTTCAAGCACAACAAACTCGTTGAAGAAGGTAGTAAGTCCATTGAAAATGCATTAAAGATTGATAGAAAAAGGCACACCTTTTTAAATTTTTTAATGTCAGAAATACATATGTATTTTAAACATTACTCATAATCAATGCTAACGCTTCAAAACCTTGTCAATTTGGGTGATGCATTATCGCATCCTCTGAGGATTAAGATACTAAAGATGCTCATGGATAAAGAATTGAGTGTGTATGAACTAGCAAAGGAGCTTGGTATTTCAAGACAGCTTTTGTATTTGCATCTAAAAAAGCTTGAAAAAGCTGGACTTGTAGAAAGTGATTTAAGGTTAGAAGGAAATAGGGCAAAGAAATATTACAGATCAAAACACTTCAACTTCTCAATCAGCAATGAGATTATAAAAAATTTGGAGGTGTGAAAATGGCTTGGGGGAGTGCACAATCTGATTTTTGGTTGGGGTTGATGATCGGCTTTGGAATTATGGCGGTAATAATGTTAGTTGGATTTTACATTCTTTTGAAGGGAATAAGCGAAATAAAAGCGAGTGTTAGCAGAATGGAAAACAGAATGGAAAATGTTGAGAAGAGGGTTGATGACGTAGCAAAACAACTTGAAGAAATTTAACTCATAACTTAAATTTATTGTATTCCTCAAATGATTAATTTTATATTCTCTACTTTTCGCCATAAATCGTGTATGGCGTTTACGATTATGACTTCAAGTTTGAAAATCAAGAAATAACAGTTGGTGTGGAGAAGAGGGGAGGATTTTTAAGGTATTTTCGCTCCTTAAAGAATGGAAGTGATAATGTTGAAAAGATACTGGCATCTGACACGGGAAAGATCATCGTGAATCCCGTCGAACCACTAAATCTGCCCAAAGAAATAACGAATTATCTTGAAATTGAATTTGAGCCGATTGTAATTGAGCCCAACTCGTACAGAAAAGTCTATCTAAAATTTCCCATTGAAATTGGTGTGTTTGCTGCCACAAAAAAAAGTATCGACATTTTGGATATTTTTTCATTAAACAATCAAAAGTACTCTCTTTATGGACCTCCAGATTCAGGTGTCATTTGCAGGTGGTATAAAAGCGATGTTTTTGCTGGCATACCAAAGACGGAGATTCTTAAAGAGGGTGTAATTGAGCTAAATATTCAAAATACAAGTCATGAGTGGGTTGAGATGCGAAGAATTGTATTTGAAAGTTACGGAATGAAGATCTACTACAACGATATCGTTTCGATGGTTGCAGTTGTTAAAATAATAAACAGGATGGTTGCAGAAACGAACTTCATCAACAAACCCATAAAGGATGGTATGAAAAAAGCTTTGGAGTTGTACACGGCAAGGCGAATTCCTGTGGTTGAGAGAAAGGGATTTCTGATGGAATGGGGGTTGAAGTGATGGCAGACGTGCTGAATACCGTGATTTACAACACAATAACGGTTTGGGATGTGTTAGTTGTAATAGTCGTTGTAATCTTGGCAATTATCATCGCAAAAATAGTAACCTTAAACCTCAAAAAAATTTTGAGCGATAAGGTAAAAAAAGATGTTTTGGAGATAATAATCAAGATTGTCAACTACGGAATCATCTTAATAGCTTTTCTTGCTGTACTACCACAACTGAACATTGATTTATCAGGATTGCTTGTGGCTGGTGGAATTGCTGGATTAGTAATAGGTTTTGCCAGCCAAAGCGTTGTTGCAAATTTGGTTTCAGGTTTGTTTCTAATGATTGAAAGGCCTATCAGAATTGGAGACCAGATAAGCATTGAAGGTGTGTCTGGTTTCGTTGAAGACATCCACATTTTTTCAACGATTATCAGAACGTACGATGGCATATATATTAGGATTCCAAATGAAAAAGTTTTCACTTCGAATATCACAAACTACGTCGCAAACGTTGCTAGGAGGTTTGAATACCTGATTGGCATAAGGTATGCTGACGATGCGGATAAAGCAATCGAAATCATTAAAAAGGTAATTGATGCCCATCCATTCGCACTGAAAAATCCTTCGCCGACAATCTTCGTTGATGAACTTGGGGATAGCAGTGTGAACATACGTGTAAGGATTTGGGCACCATCAACGGTGTGGTATGACGTGAAAATGGAGTTGCTGTGGAAGATAAAGGTTGAATTGGAGAGAAACGGAATAGAGATACCCTTCCCGCAAAGGGTTATTTGGTTTGGGGATAAAGGGGGTGTTAAGGTTGAGTCTGGAAAAGATATTCCTGCATGAAAAAACGGTTGAAATAATGCTTAAGATTTTGGAGGCTGAGAAGAGTGATAAGGACCCGTATCCATTGGGAATCTCAAAAGAGGTAGGCTCGCCATACAGTTATATTTCAAAGGTTTTGAGCGAATTTGAGGCTAACGCTTTGATAGAGAGTGAATTTAAAGGCAGAGTTAGAGTTGTGAGATTTACAGAAGATGGGAGAAAAATTGCGGAGATGCTTAGGGAATTGAAGAAAGAACTTAACAAGGACTTTGTTGCGAGAAAGAAGTTGTCAATATTAAAAGGCATAATAGAGAAGGCAAATGAAAACGAGGATAAATACAAAGTTTTAGCTCCAGTAATAGCTGAGTTGGATGCGTTAAAAAATGAGACAGACGATGAGGAGGTTATTGATAACATCTTAAAGTTAAAAGAAACTGCAATAGGGATGCTGAAATGATGGAGTTGTTCAGCATCGTAGAAAGCTTTAGAGATGAAATTGTAGAAACACTGTCAAATCTGATAGAAATTAAGGCATTGAGTCCTGAGTGGGGCGGAGAAGGGGAGTACGATAAGGCTGAGTATCTGATGACAAAGCTCGGTGGACTTGAAGTTGAGCGGTACGATGCAGAAGATAGCAGAGCCAAGTTTGGGATAAGACCAAACATCGTTGCAAGATTACATGGCAAGACTGACAAAACGATATGGTTCGTATCTCATTTGGATGTTGTGCCAGAAGGTGACCCAAAATTATGGGAAACTGATCCATTCAAAGCTGTTGTAAAGAATGGTAGAATATACGGGAGGGGAAGTGAAGATAACGGGCAGGCAATAGTTTCAACGTTATATGCAGCAAAATCGATAATTAAAGCTGGATTGAAGCCTGAATGTTCTATAGGATTGGTATTTGTGGCTGATGAGGAAACTGGAAGCAAATACGGCATTCAGCATTTGTTAAAGAAAAACGTGTTCAGCAAAGGAGACCTTTTTATCGTTCCGGATGCTGGAAGCCCGAATGGCAACGTTATTGAGATAGCAGAAAAGAGTATTTTGTGGATTAAATTTAAAATTCATGGCATACAAGCGCATGCAAGTACACCAAAAAATCTGAATGCTGCTAGGAGGGCTATGAAGTTTTTAATGGATTTAGATGAAAAACTGCACTCAAAGTTTAATTTAACAAATAATCTGTTCAATCCTCCAATCTCAACCTTTGAGCCGACAAAAAGGGAGAAGAACATTGACAACATAAACACTATCCCAGGATTAGATGTTAGCTACATGGATTGCAGGATATTGCCCAATTACGATATAGAAGAAGTTGTTAACTTCATTGAAGATGTGAGGAAATTCTACGAGATTAGAGATAATGCAAAGATTGAAATGGAAATAATACAGAAAGAAAGCTCCCCGATGACACCTGAAGACAGCGAGGTTGTTGAAAAGTTGAAGGCAGCAATTGAGAAGGTTAGAGGTGTTAAGGTTGAGCTAAAGGGTATTGGTGGCAATACTTGTGCGGCATTCTTTAGAAAAGCCGGATTTGAAACGGCCGTATGGAGTACGATAGACGGGATGGCTCACCAACCAAACGAGTATGCCGTTATAGACAATATCGTAAACGATGCAAAGGTTTTTGCATTCTTACCTTTTGTATAGTTTTCTCAATCTGTTGTACTCTTCAAACTCCACATCCTTGCTGTAAATGCATGCTGAGATTTCATAATCCTTGTATTTTGATGTTTTACTCACCATTACCCTCACAAAACCCTCTTTTCTACCACAAATTGCTGCCAAGTAATATCTCTTCTCAATCAGCTTTTTCACATCTTCGTATTCGGCATCGTAGATGTATATGTTCAAAGCCTTGGTTTCCGCATGGATGTCCTTAATATCATTAAACAGTTCCTCAAACAACTTTAAAATCATGGTCATCAGCTTATTACAATCTTTTTAACCCCATCAACCTTCAAGAACTCGTCAACCAATCTGCCTGGGATCTTGCCATCGGTTACAATTGTGAGCTTAGACTCAACACTCAATTCAGGGTCCTCAGCCAAGGCATATCTGATAGAGATACTCTCTCTTGCCAAAACAGACGTTACACCTGCAACAATTCCAACTTTTTGACTTTCGGCATAAACTTCCAAAACACCGTATCCAAGAATTCTCGCCACTTCTGTAATATTTGCAACAGGTTTTATTGATGCAAATACATTCCTCAACTCCTCATCGTTTTCAATATTCTGAATAGCCATCACCACAACCTTTCTGTCAACTCCAATAGCCTCAGCAATCTTAGTCGGAACGAGTTCGATGTTATCGCAATACGCTTTTCCATCTTTCACAGCTATCCCCAATCTTAAAAATTCCCTTGCAACTGCTATCTGGGAAGGGTACCTTTCGAACTTCTCAACGATTTTTTTCCACATACCAGAAGTTGTTGAGAGTTAATAATATATTTTACTATGCAGTTTACTATATATTTTTGGTTTATTTTTATTTTGAGAACCCAAAATCCATATATATTCGAATATCCAGTGGTGTAACTAAAAATATATCTGAATTTAACTCGTAACACCAATTTAAGGTATGTAGAACTAATCAGTTTAAAAAGGTGATGGAATTATGCCTAAGAAGTAAAGCTAAGAAAGGTTACACCCTTCAACCCTATTTCCGAAAGGTATCTCCTTAGAGTGTTTCTTTATTTTGGTTAAGTTCGATCTCCATCCCCCCATTAGTCCCATTAATGACAATCTTCAACTTGTACTTATCAGCCATCACCTGAACTCTCTTCATTTCTATCCAAAAATCCCCTTCAAACTCACAATCAAGCAGAAAGCTAACGCTGATTCTCCCTGTAACGTTCTTTTCCATCTCATCCTCCAGAAGGATGTGGAGGATATCAGCGGTGCGTATCCCTGTTTTGCTTTGCTACACAAAGTTGAAGCGATACTAAAGCTCCAGTATCCGCTGCAACTTTCATTTACTTCATCTCTTTAGCCAATTCCTCTGCTTTTAACAAATCTTTTTTAGTTTTGTCAACTATGAAGTCAATGTCCTCTGCTATCTCCCCAAACACTCCTTTAGCTCTTCTTTGGAGATGTCTCCTCTTATGTAAGCTAGGATGATTTGATACCTCATCTCTTCAAGTGTTTTCTGGATGTTTTCAGCAATCTTGTTCCTAACCCACTCTGAGGGAGAAATGTTTAGGATTTTGGAGATTATCTCTATTTCCCTCTTCATTTTCTGATTCATCCTAATCCCAAGTATCTCAGTTTTCATTGTTTAACAGAGTTGTCGAGTTTTACATTGGTATTCTCTCTTTGGTTGACCAATACTATATCCTGTTGAGGTTTTTTATGGATAATCTCTTTCTCCTTTTGGAATTTTTTGGGGATGCTTCTTTCGTGAACGTATTTCTTTTCATCATCTATTTTTTGAAATTCGATTTCTAATTTTGGTTTGTTTCGCCACCTATTATATTCTGAATACATCAAGCCCAATAAAACACCAATTAAGCCTGATAGAAGATTTGACCGATCTATATCAATCAATTAACATTCATATTATTCCAGCTTTCTTTAGTTTTTCCTCTATCATGTTGATTCTATCGCTAAGTTCTTTGAAACGCTTTTCCATGTATTCTTTCATGTCCGATCTCAAATAATCTATCTTTTCTCCAACCTTATCTATTTTAGAGCCTAAATCTTGTCTTGTTGCTTCGGATTCTTCTTTTATAACTCGAATCGTTTCATCTTGCTTCTCAATCATTAAATCCTGTTTCTCAAGCATCTTAGCACCATATTGCACAATTTTTGAGAGTTGAGAAATGCTAAAATTAGCTCTAAACTTCTTAATGTCTCTAATTCTTCCTTTGTAATCCTCTATTATTATATCCTCAATATTAGATAGTTCGGGTCTTTCAGTTTTAACAAATTCAATAAATTCGTTAATTTGGTTTTCATCTCCTCCAACCAAGACAATTAAAATTTCTTTTCCATTAATTTTTACATTTTTAGCATCAAAATGTGGGATGAAAAGCCTATCAGCCTCTTCAAGCAAGAACAAGCGATAACCAACGTCATGTACTCTACCAGTTATGGTTATTTTCTTTTGTATGGACATATTTATACCCTTAAGCTAGTTCTTATTAACTTTTTCTCACGTGAGAAATACAGTTGTAAAAAATTAGTCCTTGCTCTCCAGAAACAACTTTAACATTGGAAGGCTGTTAGGGTCTTCCATCACTACTTTTGTTATTAATCTTCAGCGATTTTTCTACCATTTCTAGCCTTTCCTTCAGCTTCTTATTCTCTAAAGCTAATTGCTCTAAAACTTCGGCAAACTCTACTTTAACTTCCCCCTCTCTCTTCGATAGATTGTGATTGAGAGATTGTAAGTAAATGCTCCCCTTTTAAATAGTATTCAGTCATTTGTCTTTCTGTGTATCTCCTGTAAACCTCTGTCAAATAGCCTTCATGACCCATCAAAGCCTCAACAATGTCAACAGGCACAGCTAAGGCTAATTGTGCCTGAATGTGCCTGAAAAACTCACGTAAAGCATAAATTCTTATCTGGGTAAAACCTGTTGAGCTATCTTATTCCATAATCTAGCTTTTTTCAAAATTTAAAATATTAATCATTAAACAAAAAACTTTAAATTAATTGTACTCCCTCCAGAACCATGGATAGCTACAAGGGACATCCATTGTACACCCTAGAGAATTGTATTGCATGTAAGGTCTGTCAAAAAGTGTGTCCTGAGGATGCAATTGAGGTAGAAGTAGATGTAAAGCCCGACAGGAGAAGAATCCTGAAAGGTTACAAGATCGACTTTAGTAAATGTACACACTGTGGAAAGTGTGCTGAGAAATGCCCAAAGAACACAATTGTGATGGTCGAGGATTTTGAGCTGATGAACAAACTTGTGGGCAAAAAAACGTTGAGTATCAAGGACTTTATGGAGCTAAAGAAGAGGGAAGAATTGAAGGATTACGTGAGAGAATACAAGACATCATCCTTTGTCAACGACAACTGCATTGGTTGTACGCTTTGTGTTTTGACGTGTCCAGTTGATGCAATAAAGGCTGAAAGTAAAGGAGATAGCAGAATAATCAAGATTGACCCTGATGTTTGTGGTGGGTGTGGAATGTGCGTTACAAACTGCCCCACCAACTCATTAGGTATGGGTGGGAACAGATTTGAAATGGAGGTCGCTTTACCCAAAAAGAGACATGATGCTAAATATTTTGAAAACTTAAAGGTTGAGGTAATTGACAAAACTTGCAGTCATTGCGGCACTTGCGCAGCAATCTGTCCGGTTTACGGTATAAAGGTTGAGGATAAACCAATTTACTTCCCAAATTGGGAGGAGGAATGCATCGATTGTGGTAGTTGTGTTTTGGTTTGTCCAAGATGGAATTATGAGCCTTTAAGTGGTTTGGGAGAGTATCAAGAAATTTTGGCTGCAAAATCCAAGCGTTTTAAGGGGCAGGATGGAGCGATGGTTACAGAAATAGTTGCTTCAGCCTTAGAAATGAAATTGGTTGATAGGGCTGTGTTTGTTAGTAGAGATGAGAACTGGATGCCAAAAGCGGTCATAATTAGAAAGATTGACGAATTTAAAGATGAAAAGGTTACTGGAACGAAATACAGCTTTGCAGATGTGATGGTGGAGTTGAGAAAGGCGGTATTTCAATCGAAAAAAGGTGTGGCTGTTGTGGGAACTCCATGCATGATTTCTGGAATTAGAAGCCTTCAAAAGCATGTTGAAAGTTTTAAAAAGGTTAAACTTGCTATAGGATTGTTTTGTACCGAGAATTTCTATTACTGGCAGCTCAAAGAGTTTTTGAAACAAAAAGGAGTTGATTTGAACACTGCATTAAAGACAGACATAACCAGAGGTAGATTCATCGTCAAAACCGAAAAAGATGATGTAGGCTTCCCCGTCAAGGAGTTCAAAAGCATAATGCCTATAGGCTGCAAAGCTTGCAGAGATTTTACTGCGGTTGAAGCTGATGTTAGTGTCGGAAGCGTTGGAAGCAGGGAAGGATTCTCTACAATTATGGTCAGGAATAAGGAGGTTAGAAAAATACTGGATTACATAAAAGAGAAAGGTTATGTGGAGTTCGATGATGATATAAACTTGGACATCATTGAAAGGCTATCCGCTGCCAAGGCTAAGAGAAAAATTCCAGATTAGTACTTCCCAAAATCCTTCTTTAATCTGTTTGAGATTATGTCTGAAACAGTCACATGACTTATTGGACTCAAAACGGTATCACTTGCCACCATATCTTCCACACCAGCCTCAAGCATTCTCTTCAATGCATCCTTAGCCAGTATTGCGTGTGTACATGCTACAAAGCACCTGTTACATCCTCCCTCCCTCAAAACCCTCAAAGCCTGAATTACAGTCCCCCCAGTAGAAATCATGTCGTCAACGATTATAACATCCCTACCTTTAACATCAGGTGGTGGGGATGAAATTATGACATTCTCAGCATCTACCCTAATCTTCTTAAAGTAAATGTACTCCGCATCGATTTCCTCAGCAAACATCCTTGCCCATTGTATCGCTTCTTCATCAGGAGCAACAACTATCAGGTCATCGCTAAATCTTTGTGAATAATTGGCTAACTTTTTCATTGCCGTCAGATTTACCACTTCAAATCTGAAGAATTTTGTTAGGTCGTCTATTCTGTGTAAATGAAAATCAAAAACGTACATCCTGTCTATCTCCAAATTTCTAAACAATTTTGAAACGACCTTTAGCGATAAAGCTTCACCCTCTATAAACCTCCTATCCTGCCTTGAGTAAGGAAAATAAGGAAATATGCAGTTTATTGAATTGGCTCCATACTCTTTAATCGTTTCAATCAAAAAAACACTTTCTATAATCATCTCATCGGGATTCTTTGCGAATGAATTGAAAAGAAAAACATTCCTGCCATTAACGTCTGAAGACAGCCTTACATACTTCTCCCCATCTGGCAGTTTTTCTATCTGGACGTATCCTAAAGGGTAGCCTGTTTGCTTTGCAACCTTAACAGCCAAAATACCTTGGGTACCTGCCAATATTAGTGGTTTCATTGGTGTTAATTTCCACTAATTTATTTTAACTTTTAGGTGTTTTAATTTTTAGACTTAAATTTGATATAATAGTCCCTATAAAAAATTTACAAGAGAAAAGTAGGCATACACCATCTTGCAATTCCCGATAAACTATCTTATTATTATAGTAAAAAGTAAAAAATTGATAATCTAATTCGTCTTTAGCTATTGACCTCCCATATGGCTAATTTAACCGGTTCAAGGATTGATGCAAAATCGTATTTCACTTGTAAACCTCTAGCATTTTCAGGAATCTCATACATGAGACGACCTTTTTTCCGTTCTCCCTTATATAACTCTACGAACATGGGAAAACTATCTTTGAGATAAATAAATGTCTTCCCACTGACATCGTAACTGTATCCCTCTGCATCTGAGACTTTGAAATCGCTTGCAGCAACATAGAGTCTTTCTTGATCGAGATTTCTTACTTCTACCTCAATTATTAAGAATTTCATGCCGTCTGGAGCTTTTTCTGTATAAGTTGTCCCACTCATGCCAGTCCATGCTATTGTGTGGGTTATTGTTGCTGATTTTACAGTTACCTCCCGTGTCGAGGTTTTCGCTGTCTCACCTACCCTTAATTTTAGTATCTCCTGAGTTGGTTTTGGAGTGGGTGTGGAAATTTTTTGTACAGGCGGTGTTGATGTTTGTATTGCTTTAGTTGGCGTCTCTGTTTCGGTACAACCCAACAATAAAATTCCAAATAGAATGGATAGCAACAACACCCTTACTTTCATTGTTACCCCTCCAATATATCTGATTTTTACGTTATATCTGATTTTTATGTTATATAGTTTTTACGAAACATAGTAATCCCAACTGTTAATGTCAATTATCAGCTCAACAAAGTTAAAAATCATAAAAGAACTGAAAGAGAACCCACTACATGGCTATGCGCTTGCTAAAAAGCTTGGTATAACAATCTCATCAATATACACTCACCTATCTGAACTAGAGCAAGAAGGATTTGTGACATACACAGTTCACAAGAGAAGAAAAACGTATGAACTAACAGAAAAAGGCAAGAAACTCTTAGAATTGCTGGAAAACCAATAGTTCAACTATTCTATTATGTAAAATCAATTAAAATTAATTTGCAAAATAAATTAAAAAATTGCTACTAACTACAACCAATTGAAAAACTTTTAAGCGTGATATCAAAACAACGTTGATGAAAACAATCCGTGATCCAATTCATGGACAGATAAGGCTTGACGATACAATTGTAAAAATTATTGACACTCCTCAATTTCAAAGGCTAAGGAGGATAAAACAGCTTGGTTTTGCAAATTTGGTGTATCCCGGTGCAAATCATACAAGATTCGAGCACTCATTGGGAGTTATGCATATAGCTTCACTTTTAACAGACGATGTTGAAGTAACAATAGCTGCATTACTTCACGACATTGGACACACACCATTTTCACATGGTAGTGAAAGGGTTGCAAAGAAGTATTTGAAATACGAGCATGAGGATGTAAAAAAGGTTATTGTCGGTGAATTAAAAGATGTTTTAGTTGAGGAGGGTTTAAGTCTAAGCAGAATTGCAAGATACATAAAATCAAACCCAATTGTGAGTGGTGAGATTGACGCAGACAGAATGGACTACTTGGTTAGAGACTCCCACTACACAGGAGTTGCCTATGGAGTTTTCGATGTTGAAAGACTCATAGACAAAATCTACTTTGACGGAAAAAGGCTGATTATAAAATCCGGTGGACTGAAGGCAGCAGAATCTCTATTGATTTCAAGATACATGATGTATCCAACGGTCTATTTTCACCACGTTTGTAGGATAGCAAGGAAAATGTACGAGAAGGCTTTAGAATATTTAATTGAGAACGGATTTGATGCTAAAAATCTGCTTTTCATGGATGACTACGACATCATTAGTTTTATGCGAAGCTCAAGTGGATTTGCAAAGGAAGTTATTGAGCTAATAGATTCAAGAAGGCTGTTTAAAAGAGCATTGTACGTAGGCAGGAACAGGGTTAATTTAAAGGAAATTCTCAATCTTAACGCTGAAAGGGTTGAAGAGGAGATTGCAAATGAGGTGGGAATTGACAGAAATTACGTGATAGTTGATGTGCAGCCAATTGAAGAGGTTAAAGAGTTCAACGCTTTAGTCGACATTGATGGTGAACTGATTAAGCTTGAAGATGCTTCACCTTTAATAAAATCTTTAAAGGCTGCCGAAATCGATACGTGGAAGCTTGGAGTCTATACAAAAAAAGAATACGTTGAAAAGGTTAGCAAGATTGCTGCTGATTACTTCAACGTAAAGAGAGTGCCCAAACAAAAAACCCTCGACGAAGTTTTGCCTTAATTGAGTTAAGTTTATCAGCAAAAAGGTTTATAAATTAACTTAATTGAACTCAGGTAAGATGTATCAGAAAGTGGAGTATTCAAAAAACAGGAAAAAAGTGTTGCTTGCCTTATTTAAACAACCAATGGATTATTCAACTTTGAAAGATGAAACAAAGCTTTCTGATCCAACCTTATCAAAACACCTGAAAGACTTACTAAATTCCAACCTGATTGAGTTCAAAAAAGATGGAAAGAGGAAAGTTTATAGGATAGGCAAGAAGGCTTTTGAATGTCCTGAAATCACATACCATCTTGTGGGTGTTAATGCTGCATTAAGCTTGCTGAAGGGTAAAGATTTCAAGGATGTTTTAGCAGAGGTGTTTGGTTGTGGGGATGAAGCTGTTAAATCTTTTTTATCGGTAATTTCTAAAATTTTGCTCATAAAAAACGAGAAAGTGGATGGTAAGAACATTTACAATGAAATACTATCAACAATGCAGTCAGATTACGATGAATTGAAGAGATTGGATGAATTGAGGTATCAAAAGAGGGTTGAGGAATTAAATTCAATCTACTTTGCCTTGGGACCTCCATTCAGCTATCAGTGGAAGAACATGATTGAGAAATTAGAAGAGGAAAAGATATAATATCAATCAACTACTATCAGCATGCTCTACGACTTGTTAAATAAACACAATGCCGAGTTTTTTCTGCAGTATGGGAGTGGTAAGGATGCGAACTTCTACTACTCCACATCATTTAAAATTCCCGATGCTGCCTTATACATCATAGGGAGTGATGGGACAGATTTGCTCGTTGTTTCTGAAATGGAAAAGAACAGGGCTGAGAAGGAGAGTAAGGTCAAAGAAATAGCATCTTTAGCAGATTTGGGGTATTATGAGAATTTAAAGGAGTTAAAAGATTCAAAAAAGGCATTAGCCATCACATATGTAAATTTGCTGAAGGGGCATAAGGCGAGAAAGATACTAATTCCGCCAAATTTTCCATCCTTTTTGGCTTTCCACCTCCAGAATTACTTTGAAGTTGTGATTGTCGATAACCCCTTCTCAAAGCTCAGGATGGTTAAGAGAAAGGATGAAATAGAGAAAATTAAGGATGTTGGCAATGCAATTGTACAAGCCTTTGGGTACTTTATGAAGATTCTAAGGCAACATTCAAAGTGTGAAGAATTGAGAAATGAAGTTGAGTTATTCTTGTTTAAAAACGGCTATCTGGCTGAGGACACAATTATTTCGTCTGGTGAAGAGTCTGCCAATCCACACTCGATTGGGTTTGGCGAGATAAAAGACCATGTTATCTTTGATGTTTTTCCAAAAAGCAGAACTCACGGCTATTACTCTGATTTTACTAGGACTGTAATCGTTAATGAGAACAAAGAGATAGAAGAGATGCTTGATGCTGTTGTCGAGGCGCAAGAAAAAGCGATTTCAATGATAAGAGACGGTGTGATGGCTAAGGATGTCCATAATGCAGTTTGCGACATTTTGGAGAGCAAAGGCTACCACACAATTAGAAAGAAGTTCAAAGAGGGTTTTATACATTCAACAGGTCATGGAATAGGCTTAGAAGTGCATGAAGAGCCAAGAATATTTGAGAATGATGAAGTGTTGAAAGCGGGGATGGTTGTAACAGTTGAACCTGGCTTGTACTACAAAAGAATTGGGGGGGTTAGGGTGGAGGATACGGTTGTTGTTAGAAAGAATGGCTGTGAGATTTTAACGCCCTACAAGAAAAAGATTAAGCTTGAGGCTTAAACAGATTAAACGTCAATTTTTTGAGTCTGAATAGTTTTAGAGAAAAGAATGTGATTATGAAAACAAAGATGAATGCAAGAATCGTAGCCATCAAATTGGAAGTCATATGTGTAGGATGTGTTGAATCGACCACGATTAGATAGGGTTTTGGTACAACGGGTTGAGGTATTGGCAACGATCCTCCAGCTTTAACCATTTTAGCCTGAAATTCTTGTGGATGGATAAACACGTAGGCTGCTACGGCACTTATACTCGATACGATAAAAGACAACAACACATCCAAAATTTCCTTTCCCCTTTCAGTCAATCTGTAATAAACAAACTTGTTTCCATTGGTTATTCTTTCCACAATACCCTTAATGTTTAGTGTAACAAGATGGTTGTAAATGGATGATTTTGCCAGCCCAAGCTCCTTTGATAATTCTGAAACGGTTTTGCTCCTTTCATCTAAAGCCCTTATTATCTCCCTTTTCGTTGAGCCTATTTTCATAGGCTTGTTCATTTCTTCCTTACAAGTAAATTCAGGACATAAATTGCCAAGATTAGGACTGCTAAGTTCAATAAAGTTCTGTAGATTGGTGCATACTTGTAACCTATCCATATGCTGATTAGCTCATTTAGCGACGTATAGACTCCCCAGACTGAGATTACTAGGAGTATCACTGCCAAAACGATAAAAATTTTCTTTAATATGTCTTCCAAATCAAATTTCTTTACTTCAGCTTCCTCCATACAGCTGCACCTCCCAATGCGATAACACCTATCACAACCTCAAATCCTGGCTGTTTCTTAGGAGCGTAGTATGGCGTAGGAGTGGGTTCTGGATAAGGTACTTGTGTTGGATACTTTTCGTAATCAGCCATTGTCTTTACAAACTCCTTAACTTCGAACTTCACCTTCTCTTCTGTAACGTTCTCAGGTATTCTTTTAGTTGGAGCTAAGTTCAAGCCCTTGCTCCAACTCTTTAACAACGCCCCGTTTCTCCACACCTCAAGTTTGATTAGGTAATTGTAATCTTTTGGTATCGTCAAATTGCTCTCAACAAGTAGAGTCTTACCCTTTTCAACATCCATACTCAACCATTTTTCAGCAGCGAGTATGTTCGATTCATACTGGATTGCTTTGACATGGAATACAACATCATCGTAATTTTCCATTGTTTCAATGTAAAATCTGGCTTTTGTTGTTACCTTGCTGTCCACACCCAATATTTCGAAATCAACATCTTTAAGGCTCATCTTGATTTCCTTATTTTTTGGAATTAGTGTATCCAATCCCTTAAGGCTGACTCCTCTAGAATCAACAAACCTGCTATCCTTTTCAATCTTGAACATGATGTTGTAGTTTTTGTCCTTCTCAAAGGTTATGGTTACATTTATAACATCCATCCCTTCTTTGCCCTTTTTTGGTACGTTTACCTTTTGTTGCTTCAGCAACAAGTTTGTCGTCTTGTCATAAACGTTTGCAATTAGTGTTGCATTGCTTACTATTTTTGAACGGTAAATTGTTATCAAAAACTCGATGTTAGCATGGCTCTCATTCACATCCTTAATCCCCATCTCTATATTATCAATGTGCACGTACTCTGGCTTCTCTCTCTGCCCAGAAACGTTTACAAATAAAGGCATTGTGATGGCAATAGCAAACAACACGACAACCATTATTGCCACTATCCTACCATTCATACTCTTCACAAAAAATGAAATTCTGTCCCATACTTAAAATTTTTCTATTTGTTAGTTTTTATAGATTTTTAAATTTACTATTTCTGCAAAAATTGGTCAATGAAAGTGTATTTAATCAATCAATATCAAGCCAACAGAATATCCATCCTTCCAATTAACACCAAACGAAGTAATGTCAATGCACATCGCAGAAACTGATGGTCTTGCCAATTTTTTACAGTTTTTCCCGTTACACTCTTCACAAACATCACATCCTCCAGGAAAAACGGAAAAGGCAAAAGGAAAGTCTGAAATTAATTCATTCTCCACCTCTAACAACAACTTTTGAGCCCTTCTTTTGTCTTCCATGTAATCCTCAAACCTAAAGATGATAGCCAAACCTTGTTTATAACTCCTAACAAACCTCACACACTCATCAAATTCTGGAACATTTGGTGGGCATGAGGCTCTGCCGTAATACTCGCAGCCAAACTTGCATTTCCATCTTGACCTCAAATCCATTTTAACATTTTGAGGGTCGAATTCGATTATGCTCTCAATCTTTAAGCCAAATTCTTCGGCTTTTTTCTCAATTGACTTTTTGAAATAAGATTTTTCGAGCATAGCTCTAAGATTACGTCAAACAGAAAAATGTTTTGATTCAATAGAAAAGCTGATAAATAGACAATTCCACCAAAATCCAATGGTAAACGATGTTGATGAGGTAAAAGAAAACGAGATCGATGAAGCGATTAAAAAAACGATTAAAGCTGGAGAGATTCTCAGGCAGGTTAGAGAGGAGGCTGTCAAGCTCATAAAACCTGATGTAAAAATACTGGAAGTTGCAGAATTTGTTGAGAACAGAATTAGAGAATTGGGTGCAGAGCCAGCATTTCCGTGCAATTTATCAATTAACAGTGATGCTGCCCATTTTACACCAAAAAAGAACGATGATAGGGTTTTCAAAGAGGGTGACTTAGTAAAGCTTGATATTGGTTCACACATCGATGGATACATCGCCGACACAGCTGTAACTGTTGATCTGGGCGACAATGAAGATTTGGTTAAAGCTGCTGAAGCTGCATTAAAAGCTGGGATTGAAGCTGTTTATGCGGGAGTTGACACAGCGGAAATTGGAGAAGCTATAGAGAATGCGATAAGGGAGTTTGGATACAAGCCAATAATAAATTTAACAGGGCATGGTTTGTTGCCGTATTTGACCCACACCCCCCCAACTATCTACAATTTTGGGACTAAGAAGGGTGTGACACTTGAAGAGGGAATTATTATAGCTATTGAGCCATTTGCAACGAATGGGATTGGGAAGGTTGTTGAAAGGTCTGAATGCGAGATTTACTCAGTTGTTGCCAAAAGACCTGTTAGAATGAAGATTGCAAGGCAAATTTTAAAGGAAGTTGAAAAGTATAAAACGCTACCATTCGCTAAGAGATGGCTATCTAAAGCTCCTGAAGTTATAATTGGCAGGCTCGTGAGGGATGGTGTTTTAAGGAGTTATCCGGTGTTGACAGAGATTGGAGGAGGATTAGTTTCACAGGCTGAACATACAATCATTGTCGAGGAAAATGGGGCTAGAATAGTCACCTAATTTTTTGTTTTAATTCCCAATCTTTAACAGTTAATTCCAAACCTTGTTTAAAGCTTTTATAAGTTAGCATGATGAATCTGTATGTGAATATAATTATTCCAGCTAATCCCAGTTCTTGTTGTTTGATGTCCCACACCACAGACTCCACAAACCCAAAATAGTTCAGAAGAAATCCTAAAACAAGTAAGTCCATTATTCTTCCCCTTTCATTTTCTTCAAGCTTATCAATCTGCTTTTTTAAGAGATATAACAACAACAAACCGAAGAAAAAAACGTCAGAATCATTGCGGATAAATTTACTAACGTCATACTTGAATATCGATTATTTAAGTTTAAATTTTTTCTGTTAGGCTTATCATTCAAATTATTTCAAACAAACTGATAAACAATCAATAACAATGAAAATTAACGAAAATTTAATAAGAGGTAAGAGGTTTTGAAGGCTGATGAAGGCTAAAGCTGAACAATTGCCATCGAAACAAAACTTTTCTGAGTGGTATCATGAGATTATACAAAAAGCGGAGATAATGGATGTAAGATATCCCGTCAAAGGTTTGTACGTCTGGTACCCCTTTGGTTTCAAGATTAGGCAACTCGTCTATTCAAAGCTTAGAGAGTTGCATGACAGGGATCATGATGAGGTTTACTTCCCAACTTTGATTCCAGAAACTGAGTTGGGCAAAGAAGGACAGCACATAAAGGGGTTTGAAGATGAAGTTTACTGGGTTACTCATGGCGGATTGGATCCATTAGATGTTAAGCTTGCGTTAAGACCAACAAGTGAGACTGCCATTTACCCAATCTTTAAGCTGTGGATTAGGAGTCATGCGGATTTGCCATTGAAGGTGTACCAGATAGTCAACACGTTTAGGTATGAAACAAAGCACACCCGCCCACTAATCAGATTGAGGGAGATTACATCGTTTAAAGAGGCACACACCGCCCACAAAAACTTTGAAGAGGCTGAAGAACAAGTTAAAGAGGCTATAAAGCTTTACAAGGAATTCTACGACTTCTTAGCCATTCCGTACATGGTTATCAGAAGACCAGAATGGGATAAGTTCCCTGGAGCTGCTTACACGATTGCTTTGGACACAATAATGCCCGACGGAAAAACAATGCAGATTGGGACAGTTCATCACTTAGCCGACAACTTTGCAAGGACTTTCGGAATAGAGTATGAAGATGTTAACGGTGAACATCAGCTTGTCCATCAAACGTG